>JAUWTE010000173.1 GCA_030609765.1 Acidobacteriota bacterium | reverse complement strand
GGCTCGAGCGTTGGAGTTACCTGGCCCCGTGGATAGCCGGCGTTGGCGAGGTTGATGCGGAGCAGGCCTTCATCCTCCTGCAGCGTCCTTTCATTGAAAGGAGCTCCTACCTGCAGTTGGAGCTCGGTGGCCCAGGCATCCGGGTCGATGCCCGCCGGAGGGCTGCCTGGTTGAACCTCGAGACGCAGATCGGATACCAGCACCTGTTCGCGCTCATCGATGCGCATCGTCAGTTGCAAGCCGCCCAACTCCTCGTCGAAGCGCACGGGTGCATCCTCGATGCGGGCGGCGAGGAAGCCCTGCCGGCGATAGAGTGCCAGCACTGCCTGCTGATCTCTGCTCCACTGATCGGTCGAATACCTCGTCCTACCGAACATGCTGCTCGGTTGGCTGCTGACGGCAGCCAGGAGAATCTCAGAGGGGATGTGCTCGTTGCCTTCCAGCTCGATGGCCTTCACGCTGGCCTTGCGCGCCTTGACGACACTGAACGTGACGCTCACGTTGCGGCCCTCTTCATCGCGGCCGCGCTGATAGCTGACGAGCGGTCGCCAATAGCCGTCCGCCTGCAGGCTTTCGATCACCCGTTGGCGTGCTTGCTTGAGAACCCAGTCGGCGACGCTGATTTCCTGCCAGAAAGGCAGCAGCTCCCGCTGGTCCTCGTCCGACATGTCGAGGCCGCGAATCTCGAGATTGACGCGTGGTCCCGCCTCGACCTGAATGGTGATGTCGACCGTATTGGCCGTTTGGTCGATGCCCTGAGCGCTGACGAAAGCCGAGGCGTGGAAGAAGTTGTTGTCGGCGAGGTAGGCGAGCAGATCCGAGAGCCCGGTCTCGAGATCCGCATTCCTGAAGATCCCGCTTTCCACCATCCTGAGTTGCTGCCGCACCTCGCCCTGTGACACTCCCAGCTCGCCGTGGACCTCGAGACGGCTCAGCCGTGTGGGGGCGCCGGGGACGATGTGAAAGACAACGTCGGCCGCTTGCCCATGGGGACCGAACACGAGCTCGGGCTCGACCTGGGCCGCCTGGTAGCCGTAATCCGAGAGCTCGATCTGGACACGTTCGGCTTGGCTGTTGACGAGGTCACGGGACAGCCGGTCGCCGGGGCGGACGCGCAAGACATCGCGCAGGGGGCCCGTACCGATCGGGCTATCGCCCTCGAACAGCACCTCGCGAACGCGGGCAGCCGGCAGGACCACGAACGTGATATGCAAGCCATCAGGACCTTCCACTGCACGGACCTGCACGTCGGAAACGTTGCCGAGCGCGTAGATGTTCTGCAGGCTGTTGCGAACCTCATCGATGTCGTAGGGAGATCCCACGCGCACCGACACAGCCTGTCGTGCCACCTCCTTCATGCGCTCGAGGGGAACATCAACAGATACCGACGACACGAGGCGGTTCTCGTAAGAGGTGAAGCTTCCCTCCTCGGGGTCATTGCTGCCATCTTCCTGGGCAACAGCAGCGGGGACATCGACCATGAACAGGAAGCAGCCGACAAGCAGAGCGCGCCAGGCGAACGCCGCGGCCCTTGCACCCGCTCGCTTCACGATCCGTTGAGAAGCTCGGGCCAGAGCGAATTGTGGGATGGCTACGCTCATCATCGGATCCGGTGGTCGAAGCGGATGTCGATGCCGTAGGAACCGTCTTCCTCACGGCTACCGACGAGTCGCATATTCCTTCTCCAGCGGTACTCGACTGTGACGATCTGTGTCTGGCTCGATCCCAGCACGGTGGAGTAAGTGACCAGGATGTCGGGAGTGATCTGCTGTCCTAGTGTCACGCGGGCGGTGGGGTCGGACTCGGCGCCGTACAAAGTCGGCTCGATGCGAAAGCGATCGAGGCCGAAAACTCGCTGAGCGCCGCGCTCCACCTGAGACATGTACTGCGCGGTGAGGAAGGAGGACGCCTGCAGCCCGACGTTCCCCAGCGTTGGCCCGCTCGTATCTCCGTCGGGTGCTTCACCCAGGGCGAGAAGGCGGAAGAGCTCGAGGTCTGAAAGGGGTGGCGACGAGGAGTAGGAGAACTGCATCCCCCGTTCCAGGGATCCGGACAGATTCAGAATCACCGAGTACTGGCGTACCACCGTCTCGGCGCGCACATCGAAGCTGGGCTCCGTCCGGATCGGATTCTGGAACTCGACGGCGCCCTGGAGGATACGGAAGACATTGTCACGCCAGAGCACATCGCCCTCGAGGACCAGCGCATGCCCGAGCAAGACCGGATTCTGCAGCGTGCCGAGAAGCTCGAGGTCGGCGCGCAGCTCCAGATCGGCGATGTTGTTGTCGACTCGTAAGTTCTGTGGCGCCTCGATCTGCACGTCGAGCTGCACCGAGCGCAGGAAGGGGTCGTCGGCGGATGATGGAGGCCGAATCGAGCCTAAAAAAGGCTCACCGGGCATCCATTGCTTGCGGTACTCGCCCTGGACGACCGAGACAACGCCCGACAGAAGAGATCTCTCGAGAGTTCCCTCGTGGACAACGTCAGCCGACACGGTCACCCTGACACCGGTCTCGACGCGAAGCAGCACCTCTTCGGCGAGCATTGTGAAGCGAAAGCTCTGCGGCCGGCCATCGCGAAGTTGGATCTCGCCGTTACCGCCCAGGTTGCCACCGCCCAATAACCCGCTCCATTCCTCGATCTGCACCCGGCGATTGTTCAGTGCCAGGCGCGCCGTCATGGCCTCGATCGGTTGGTTCAGGAAGGGCAAGCTAACGAGACCGCTCGACCGATTGACGTGGCCCGTGTAGAGCTCGTCGGGCGGGTGTGCCGAAATGTTCAGGTCGATGTCGGCCCGCCCTGCCAACCCCCATGTTTCGATCAAGGTGTTGAGGGGATCGAGGATCACGTCACCCTGCACGTCGAGGTTCAGAGTGAAGGGGCTGAGGGCGAGGGAGCCGCTCACGGTGACATCCGTACCGGCGCCGCGAACTCGCACAGGATTGGCAAGGAAAAGCCGGCCCTCGTTCAGAGAGAGGACGCCCGGTGCCGCGGCACGTAGCACGAGGTCCTTCAACTCCAGGGACAGCTCGCCGACCTCCATCCCGCCGCCATACGTACGCCAGTCGAGACCCCTGCCCCGGACTGCCGCGGAAAGGGAGACTGCCCCGCCCGTAACGAGCTGGTTGATCGCCTCGGCTTGCTCCAGGAGGGGCTCCAAGGGCAGGTCTTCAACGGCGAAGTCCAGGGCAACCGGTTCGCTGCTGTCATCGCCCCGCAGGGCCGCGATCGGCAGGGTCCCTTCGATTGTGAAGTCTCGACCAGCGATACTGCCACGGACCCCAGCCAGCTCCATTCGCTGCCGGTCAAAGAGAACCGACCCTCGCAACTCCTCGAGCGTGTAGGGCCAACCCGGCTTACCGAACGTGGCGCCGTCGAGATCGACCCGTCCATCGATCACGGCCTCGCCAATGGTGCCGCCGGCGCTCAGCTCGACTCGGGCGTAGCCCCCGGCATTCAGGTCGGGTTGGAACAGGCGCAACACCGCCAGCGCAACTTGTCCGTCGATCTCTCCCTCCAGCCAGCGCCGATTTTCGAGGTCGAGGACCGCGCGAGCCGTCATTTCGCCATCCTCGCTGATGAGCTGCGGGACCTCGGCGGTTAGCACGTTGTTCTCGAGGCGGAGGCGCAGAGGCTGAGGCGAAGTGACCACATCCGCGCCCAGGCCCAATCGCAGGTCATTCAGCGTGGCGTCGACATACCACGCTTCGGGTGCCGCGAGGTCACCGCTGCCGCGCAGATCGAGCGAGCCGGCCAGCTCCAGGTCTTCAGGAAGCTCGAGCCCCTGCGCTGCCACCAGGGCTCGAGCCCAGCCCACCTCGCCGGCAAGGTGTGCGGCCGCGATTCGGGGTGCGTTCACGGCGAGGCTCAGCGATGCGGCCCATCCGCTGGGTGGAACCGAAGGCAGCGGTGGGACCTGCCCGGCTGAAGCTAGTGCACTCGGGGTCGGCGGGGCGGATGTCGCGTCGGGGTCCGGATAGCCGCGAGCAAGGATATTGACTACCCCGTCCTCCAGGCGCGCGGCGGTGAAGACCGATCCGAGCGGCATCTCATAGGCGGATGCATCCTGCCAGCGCAGTGTCGCCGTAGCGTCCGGCAGGGCAGATGAACCCTCGACCTGCGCCGCGAAATCCAGGCGGCCGCCCAGCGTCGCGTCAATTCCGGCCAAGGCCGCCAGAAATGCCGCATCGACGTTATTGGCATCGAGCTGGGCCGTGACCGTATCATCCGGCTGATGCCAGGTTCCGGTTATCGCTATCGAGCCCGCTTCCCCGTCGAGGAGGAGTTGATCGGCAAACCATGCGTTCTCCTCCATCCGAATCCTGCCCTCGGCGTGGAACGGTCCTATCCCATTGAGCCCCACCTCCTCGGCGCTCACGATCAATTGGCCTGTGGGTGGTTCACCAAAGTCACCAGCAATCTGCGCGGAACCTGTAGCAGCTCCGATGATGCTCAGCGGGGCCCGCCGCGGCGGCAACCGCAGCTCGAGTGGATACTCGAAGAGGCTGAGCTGGACCTCGTAGTCGCGCTCGATCGCCTCAACCGTTTCGCCGATCCTGATGCTCGCCCTTCCCTCGGCGCGCCCTGTTCCCCGAGTCACCAGCAAGTTCTCGATTTCAAGGAGCGCCCCTGACAGGCGCACGCTGCCGCTCACATCGCCGAGCGGGTTGTTGCGGACGAGGAGATTCGTGGTGGTTAGGCGGCCGTCCAGTTCGAGGCGGTCGCGCACCCCGCTAATGGTGACGTCGAAGCTACCTTGGCCATTGAGCCCGAGAGGCATGGGAGTCGGTTGCTCGCCGCGGCGGCGGCGCACCTGGGTGAAGAAACTGTCGAGCGTGCGCAGATCGCTACTCTCCAATGCCATTCGCATCGACACGGGGCCATCCAAATCGACCAACCCATCGAAGCTCACCACGGTTCTTGGCAGGCGCGCGCGGGCGGCGTCGATGCTCAGCACGCCGTCAGTCAATCGGTAGGACGCGTGTGTTGTCAGCGGGAGGGGAAGGGATGGGACAGGGACGGGTTCTCCCGTCTGAGATTGTTGGAGGCGAGGCGGAGCCGATGCAGCAACCGTCGCCAGCGAATCGGTCGGCATTTCGAGGTCGATGGTGCCCGAGCCCGATAGAGTCTCGACCCACGGCCGCCGCCAGCTCAATGCCCCTTGTGCCGACGCCACACCGGCGAACCGCAATCCCTCGAGAGCCTCCCACCGCGTCAGGGTGGCAAGGTAGATGTCGCGGGCCGTGTACTCGACCTGCCACTCGCTCGGGTTAGCCCCGTAGTCGAGCTCTGCGCTGCCCTCGATGAGGCCACCGAACACAGTGGCGCTGAGGTCGCCCAGCGAGAGGCGACGGTCGCCCAGTCGGACGTCAGCTTCCAGGATGTCGATGGGCAAGCCCCCGATGCGGAGCTGTTCGCCCCGCACGGTACCGGCCGCCGCAATTCCATCTTCGCCATCATTCCAGCGGATACTGCCTGCCAGTATCAGACTGCCTTCGTGGTCGTCTGAACCGGGCAAATCTACGATCTGATCCAGATCCGCGACGTCCACCCCGGCGCTCAACTGGAACCCCAGGGAGCTCCACGTCTGCACGCTACCGGTACCCTGCACTCGGCTGTTGCCGGCCACGACCATGAGCCTGTCGATCAGCAGTTGGTCTTCCCCCAGAGTGAAGTCGAACACCCCGGTTAGCGGCTCAACCCGTATCGGCTCTTCGGTGAGCCCCCCGACGGTGACGAAGCCGGCGCCGACTTGGAGCCTGCCACGCGTCGGGCCGAGGTCGGTGCCGGGCAACTGCGCGGGCGTGCTCATGCTGGCTTCGACGTTTGAAAGCTGGGCGTTCACTGCAGTCTCGCGGTGGTTGATCTCGACCCGCCCCCCGCTCACGCTGAGATCGCGAATCCGCACCTCGAAGCTGCTACCCCGATCACCCTCCCCGCCACGGGGCGCGTTACTCGACCCATCGGGGAAGATCTCCAGAAAGGCAAAGGGATTCGTCAGTTCCAGCGAATGGATCGAGAACTGTCGTGACAGCAGTGCCCAGGGCCGCAGCGCCAGATCGACCGCGTCAACCTGGAGAAAGGGGGGAGCGCCCGGCGCAGCTCCCTCAATCTCGAAGTCGGTGAGCCTGAGGTGGAACGGCACCAAATCGAAATCGAGGGCACCGACTCGTACCCGTCGATCGAGCTCCGCGCTGGCGGCATCTTCGATCCAGGTGCGGATCTTCGTAGCGCCCGCCTCGCTTTCGAGCCAAACCCAGGTTCCCACCACTGACGCCAGGCCGACAGTGAAGATCGCCAGGAACAGCCACGTGATCCAGCGGCGCAGCGGACGGCGCTTGCGGCGGGGGGGATTCTCAGTCTCGAGGGGGGCCTCGAGGGGAGCCTCGGTGTTGCTCATTCGATCGTTGCCAGCAGGGCACCGCCCTCGACGCCGTCTCCCTCGGCGACCGCCACCGAGACGACGGTGCCGGCACGCGGTGCACGTAACTCGTTCTCCATCTTCATCGCCTCGACCACGATGACACCTTCACCCCGCTCGACGGTGCTGCCCTCCTCCTTGAGGATTCGGGTGACTCGGCCGGGTATCGGAGCGACGATGCGCGCCGTCCCGTCCACGACCTCGGCACTCAGGCTGGCTCGGCGGCGGCGTGCGTCAGCAGCCCTGACCCGGAAGGTGCGATTCAATAGATGTACGGTCAGGTGATCGTCGTTTTCCTCGATGAAGACCTCGTAGGAGCTTCTGCC
>JAUWTE010000396.1 GCA_030609765.1 Acidobacteriota bacterium | reverse complement strand
CTATGAGGCTGTTGGCGATACGGCGCGTGCACGGGAACTGCTCGAAGAGAATTACCAGCAACGTACGCATGCCGTTGTCCACTTCCTCTACTCTGAGCCCAGGCACCCAGAGATTCTGCGCCGCATGGGCCTTCCCTGGTAGACGCTGTCACTGAGCTCTAACTTTCGGCGCGTCACTGAGCGGCGACCGGCCATGGTCTCCCCCCATCCTGAAACATGCGTGGCTCTGCGCGCGTCAGAGAAATAGCGGGGAAGGAGGTCTCGTGGAGACTCTGCTCCAGGACATTAAATTCGGCATCAAGCTTCTCTGGAAGGACAAGGGCTTCGCCGTCACCGCCATCGCCACGCTGGCGCTCTGCATCGGCGCGAACACCGCCATCTTCAGCGTCATCAACTCGGTCATCCTGCGATCCCTGCCGGTACCGGAGGCCGAGCGCCTCCTCATTGCCTACAACAGCTACCCGGGCGCCGGGGCCGAGCGCGGCGCCAATGCCGTCCCCGACTACTACGATCGCCTGCGTGAGCTCGACGACCTCTTCGAGGAGCAAGCCCTGTTCAGCAACTCGGGCCTGACCATCGGCGAGGAAGGCAGCGTGCAGCGTGCCGACGGCCTGAACGTGACGCCCTCATACTTTCGGCTCATGCAGGTCGAGCCGATCCTCGGACGGATATTCACCGAGGAGGAGGGCGAGCCGGGCAACGAGCAGAAGGTCGTACTCAGCTACGCGCTCTGGCGGCAGCTCTACGGCGGCGCTCAGGATGTCCTCGGGCGGGACCTGCGCATCTATGGCCGCCCGTACACCATCGTCGGCGTCATGCCGGAGGATTTCGTCAACCTCGATTCTCACGGTGACCTTTGGCGTCCGCAGGCCTTCACCGAGGAGGAAAGAAGCGACGAGAGGCGCCACGACAACGGCTTTGAATACATTGCCCGGCTGCGGGAGGGCAAGACTCTGGAAGAGGCACGGGCCCAATCAGACGCCCTTGTGGCCGCCAACGACGAACGTTTCCCCGAGTGGCAGGAGATCCTGGGCAACATCGGTTATCACGTGCAGATGCACAACCTGCAGGAATATTTGACTCGCGAGGTGCGAGGAACGTTGTACTTGCTGTGGGGTGGCGTCTTCTTCGTGCTGATGATCGGCACGGTCAACATTGCCAACCTGGTGCTGGCCCGCTCGAGTGTGCGCATGAAGGAGCTGGCGACACGCTTCGCGCTGGGAGCCGGACGCTGGCGGGTGACCCGGCAGCTACTCACCGAGAGCATCCTGCTGACGGTCTTCGGCAGCGGTATGGGCCTGCTGCTCGGCTACTGGGGTCTCAGCGCGCTCGCCGGCATGGGGCTCGATGAGATCCCCCGCGGCGGCGAGATCTCCATGGATGGAACCGTCGTCGCCTTTGTCCTGGGCCTGACGGTGCTGGTGGGGGTATTGATCGCCCTTCTTCCGGTTGGACACATCCTGCGGGCCAACATGAGCTCGGTATTCCGCGAGGAGGGACGAACCGGCACCAGCGGACGTGGCGTCCGCCTGGTTCGCGACGGGCTCGTCGTGGCGCAGGTCGCCTGTGCCCTCATGCTACTGATCGGCGCCGGCCTGTTGCTGGCGAGCTTTCGGCAGGTGTTAGCCATAGATCACGGCTTTCGTGAGCCCGAGCAGGTGCTCACGGGGTCGGTCGCTCTGCCTGATGCTCGGTACGCAGACGGGGCCGCGGTGCGCACCTTCACGGCACGGGCGCTGGAGAGTATTCGTTCCCTGCCAGGCGTCGTCGACGCCGGCGTTGTCGATTACATTCCCTTCGGCGGGGGGCTGAGCTCGAGTGTGATCTTCGCCGAGGGATACGAGATGAAGCCCGGAGAGTCGGTGATCTCTCCCATCCGGTTGAGCGCGAGCCCAGGTTATTTCGAGGCCATGGGGATCGAGCTCCTCGAGGGCCGGTATTTCGACCATACGGACACAGAAGACTCGCTACCTGCGATCATCGTCGACGATCGTCTGGCGCAGAAGTTTTGGCCCGGGCAGAGCCCGATCGGCAGGAGGATGTTCCGGCCGACAAGTATGGATGACGTTACTGCGATCACCGAGGACACCGTCTTTTACACCGTCGTTGGCGTGGTCAAGAGCGTCAAGCAGCGGGCACTCGTGGATATCGAAGAAAACGTCGGTGCCTATATCTTTCCGCAAACACAGCAGACCCGCGATGGCTTCACTTTTGCCATAAAGACCGCGACAGAGCCTGCTTCACTGATCGGCGCCGTGCGCTCCGAGATCACCCGCCTGGATCCGGAGCTGCCCTGGTACGACATCCGCACCATGCAGGAGCGCATGGATGAGTCGCTGGTGACGCGGCGCTCGCCCATGGTCCTGGCGATGGCCTTCAGCGGCGTGGCGCTGTTCCTCGCCGCCGTTGGCATCTACGGCGTGCTCGCCTACATGGTGGCTCAGCGCACCAAGGAGTTCGGCATCCGTGTGGCCCTCGGCAGCGGGGCCGACCGCATATTCAAGCTCGTTCTGCGCGAAGGCTTGATGATCCTGATGCTCGGCTTCGCCCTGGGGATCGCCGGCGCATACGTGCTGCGACGCTTCATCGAGAACCAGCTCCATGAGGTGCAGCCAATGGATCCGGTCGTGCTGGTGACCGTGTGCGGCCTCTTAGGCCTGGTGGCTCTGGTCGCCTGCCTGATACCGGCACAGCGTGCGGCGAGGGTTGATCCCATCGTTGCTCTACGCCGGGAGTGAGATGAAACTCGAATCCCTGCTCCAAGATCTTCGCTTCGGTATCCGGATGCTGCGCAAGCATCCGCTCATGTCGCTCACCGTGATCGTGACCTTCAGTCTCGGGATCGGACTGGCCTCCACCGCCTTCAACATCACGAACGGCTTTGTTCACAAGGATCTGCCATTCGAGGAGTCCCACAGGATCCTGGTGCTGCGCCGAACCGCGCCGACCCTGAATATTCAGGACCTGGGGGTGAGCGCTCACGACCTCGTCGATTGGCGCCGGCAACAATCGGACTTCGAGCGGCTCGCGGGCTTTACCGCGACCTCAATTGATCTTTCCTCCACGACGGGTACGCCGGATGGCGACGCGATACCCCGGCCGCAGCGCCACAAAGGGGCACTGTTCACGCCCGGCGTATTCGAGGCTCTCAGAGTACAGCCGATCCTCGGCCGAACCTTTCGGGACGAGGAGGAGCGCCCCGGAGCTGAGCCGACAATCATCATCGGCTACGACATCTGGCAGAGCCGGTTCAACGGTGAGCGCGATGTTCTCGGCAAGACCGTCGTGGCCAACGGCGTTTCGAGGACCATCGTCGGCGTGACGCCGCAGGGTTTCCTGTTCCCCAATGCCGAGAGGCTCTGGTTGCCGCTCGAGATTGATCCGTCGGCGTACGAGAGGGGAGATGGGCCGCGCTTTTCGGTGATCGGTCGCCTTCGCGACGGCGTGACCGAGAGTCAGGCCGAGGCTCGCTTGGCGGCCGTCGCCGCGGGTCTCGAGGAGGCATATCCGGAGAGCAACGAGGGGGTCCGCCCGACGCTGGAGACCTTGAAGCAAGCGCTTGTGCCGGGGGCTTACTACGGCCTCTTCTACAGCATGGTCGGAGCGGCCGTCGGCGTGCTGCTGATCGGCTGCGTGAATGTGGCCAATCTTCTGCTGGCGCGGGCAACGGCGCGGGCGCAGGAAGTTGCGGTCAGGAGTGCGCTCGGGGCCGGCCGTTGCCGCTTGATGATGTTGATGCTGACTGAAGTTTCCATCCTCGCCATCATCGGTGGTGGCATAGGGTTCGTGCTGGGCCACCTCGGCCTGCAGTGGTTCCTGGCCCAGATGAATTATGTGTTGGCCAACGCCGGTGGTGGTGAGGAGCTTCCCTTCTGGATCAGCTTCGACTACGACCTCAGGGTTGTGCTGTTCGTCGCCTTCGCCACAGCTCTCGCGAGTGTCCTCGCAGGTGTACTCCCTGCGCTCAGAGCCTCGGCCACCAACGTCGCTGAGGCCATGAAGGGGGCCGGCCGCGGTGCTGCGGGT
>JAUWTE010000236.1 GCA_030609765.1 Acidobacteriota bacterium | reverse complement strand
GGCGAAGTATTCCTCGGTGGCTGAGGTAATCGCGTCCACACCCCTGAAGCCGGGCCTGTAGGAAAGCAATGGCAGGTTCGTGCCGACGACGTTCTCCTCCAGCAAGCCGGCGAACTTGGTGGAGCCAGAGTCGGCAATCACCCGCAGGCCCGAGCCCACCTCCATGGAGGCGTCGTGACCCATGAACACCTTGCCCCGCGCGCGGCTGTTCGACAGCGTGGCGCTGTAAACCAGCGACAAATCGCGGTCAGGATACTCGCAGACGGCCTGATAGACGTCTGGAACATCGCGGCCGTCCTTGTAGAAGTAGACACCGCCCGACGAGACTACCGAGTGCGGAATGCCGACATTCAGGATCTGATTGATGGCGTCGTACTCGTGCGAGAACAGATCGCCCGACAGACCGGTGGCGTAGTCGAACCAGCAGCGCCAGCGGAAGAAGCGCTCTGCGCTGTAAGGCACCTGCGTGCCCGCCGTTTGTTGGAATTGCTCCCAGTCGATGGTTTGCGGGCTGGCCTCGGGATGGATCTCGTAGACCCACGCGCCGATCGGGTCGTTGCGGTTGGTCGTCGTCTCCACGAGGTTGATCGGGCCGATGATGCCCTTCTCGACGATTTCCCGTGCCTTCTCATGGCTCTCGAGTTGGCGATTCTGGTGGCCGAGCTGAAATACGATGCCGGAGTTTTTCACAGCCGCGGAAATGGCGTGGGCCTCCTCCTCGATGCGGGTCATCGCCTTCTCGAGGTAGACGTGCTTGCCGGCGGCGGCGGCGTCGATCGTCATCTGTGAGTGCCAGTGATCCGGCGTGGCGATGACAACGGCGTCGATGTCGGGGCTCTCGAGCATCTCGCGATAGTGGCGGTAGCGGGTGGCGCCTGATGAGCCGGTGTCTCCTCCGGGGCGCTCCATGTTGCCGGCGGCCGCGAGGCCGCGCTCGGCGTGTACGTCGAAAACGTCACAGACGGCGTTGAAGTCGAGGCTCAGGTCGCCCTGGCTCATGAACTCTTCGTAGCGCTTGTCGCGCGGGTTTTCCTGCGCGTTCAGCCGCATGCGCTCGACCCAGTCGGGGTGGGCGAAGCCGGCGCCGCGCATGAGCGCCTCGCCTTCGCCGCCGAAGCCGATGATGCCGATGCCGATCCTGTCGCTGGGTGGCTGCGAAATCGCATGGGGAATGATGGCCGGCGCGTCCTCCGAAACGCCGAGCTCATTGAGGATGAGCTGCCGCTTGGTGTCGTCTCGCCCCTTCTTGCTGAAGAAGGCGGCGAAGAAGATGCCCAGCACCGGGATCGAGGCCAGCGCTCGCACCATGTCGCGCCGACCTATGCCACCCTCAGCGCCAGCCTCGCTTGCGGTGAGCTCGTGTGCGCCGGCCGGTGCGGCCGAATCCGGTGTGTGCGCGGCGGGCGCGCTTTCGGCGGCTACTTCGGGCTCAGGCTCGTTGTTCCTGGTTTCGTCGCTCATGAGTCGTCCTCGTCAGTCGTCCCGCGCCCTCTGAAGATCAGGCGGTCGAGGCCGATGATCTGGCCTGTCGGGAAGTACCAGAGCACTCCCAGTGCGGCGGCCTCAATCAGGGTCCTGTTGACGATGAGGTAAGCGCCTTCCATGGGGACCGAGTAGGAGAGGCCGGGGAAGGGCGGATTGCAGAGGTAAAACAGCAAAAGCAGCACCAGGCCCGCGCAGGTGGCGATCCGTGTCAGCACTCCCGCGATCAAACCCAGGCCAATGAGAACCAGGCCCCATTTGACGAGGAAATCCACCCCCGCCAGGCGTGTGGGGTCGGTCACCAACCAGGTGAAGAAGCTCGAGAAGATCCCCTGGGATTCCGAGAGGAAAAGCGCCGAGGTCCAATAGGGGTTCAAGAACTTGACGAGGCCCTCGTAGAGAAAATGCCAGCCGATCAGCATCCTCAGAACGACCAGAGCCGTGAGCGGTGCGCCGCCGTAGCTCAGGGTCGCGGGCGAATTGGAGCCTGCCGAATCATGCATTGTGCACCTTCCTCAGCTCGGAGTGTGCTTCACGCTCTTCCAGCCTTTTGAGCGCTGTTGAAATCCTGCAGCATCAATAATCAAACACTCACAATGAGGCAACTTCCCTACGAACCGGAGGGCCGCCTCGGGTCGCATGACGAACACAGCGGTGGCGAGCGCGTCGGCCGCCATGGTCGTCGGAGCCAGAACGGAAACGCTGGAGCTCAGTCGCGGCGACGACCCTGTCTTTGAGCTGACGACATGGTGGAAAAGTCGCTCACGGTCGAAATAGATCTCGTAACTCCCGGAGGTGGCGACGGCGCCGTCGCCAAGCTCGATGACGTCCGGGAAGTTGTCCCGCTTCAGGGGATCCTGCACCGCCACCGTCCAGGGCAGACGATTATCCTTGGTGCCGGCGCTGCGGATGTCACCGCCGGCATTGATCAGATAGCTCGTGACGCCGTGCTCCTGCAAGACCTCGGACACGCGGTCGACGATATGGCCCTTGGCGATGCCGTCGAGCGTGATGCCCATTCCCGCCCGCTTGAACGCGATCGTGCGCTCGCGGACCTCGATGTGCTCGGAGCCCACCAGCTCGAGGGCCTCTCGGACCTCCGCCCGGTTGGGCGGGGAGGCGTCACCCTCGGCGAGTCTTTCGATGAACATGTCGACGAGCGGTTTCACCGAAACGTCGAACGCGCCCCCACTCCGTTGGTTGTAGCGCAGGGATTCGGTCACTACTTGCACGAGCTCGGGGGGGGAGTCACGCAAGACTCCACGCTCGTTGAGCTGGGCGAGGGGCGTTGCCTGGTCCCATCGGTTGAACAGGTCCACCAGCCGTTCCATCTCCTCGAAGGAACGCCCGATTGCCTCCTCGGCCAACGTTTCGGATTCGTGCAGGGCGGTTACGGAGATGAAGGTCCCCATGGCTGGGCGAAACTGCGAGAGCTTGTGAGTGTGCTTGTCGAGACGCACCGACTCGGTGGTAACGGGCGGTGCCTCGACCCGCTCGAAGCCCATATCGAGAAGCTCGCCGAGCTTGCCGGGCAAGCGGTCGGCGTGTCGATTGGGATTGGGCGGTTCAGAGCTCATGCGGCGCTGGGTCGGCTGAAGTTGGCGGCAGATTACCAGGCATGGGGATGAGCTACCAGCGAGTCGGATGGTCCCTGTAGAATGGCCACTCCGATCATCCCGAGAGAGCCCATGAGCTTCATCTTCATTGCTGCCGTGGCGTTTGCGGTCTCCTTCCTGACGCTGTTTTCCGGCTTCGGGCTGGGAACCTTGTTGCTGCCGGCCTTCGCCCTCGTATTTCCACTGGACGTGGCGGTGGCGGCGACCGCCGTGGTGCACATGTTCAACAACATCTTCAAGGTGGGCTTGTTGTATCGCCACGCGGTTCCGCGTGTTCTGATTCGCTTTGGCATACCAGCGGTACTTGCTGCATTCGTCGGGGCGGCCATTCTGACTGGACTAGCCGGGCAAGAGCCACTTCTGATCTGGCATCTCGGGCCGCGGGAGGCAGTGGTTGAACCGATCAGTCTCGTGATGGGGTTGCTGATCCTCACGTTCGCCACCCTCGATCTGGTGCCGAGGATGAAGTCTGTGCGCTTCGATCCCCGCTGGCTGCCCTTGGGTGGAACTCTATCGGGGTTCTTCGGTGGCCTTTCCGGGCACCAGGGTGCTCTGCGGGCGGCCTTTCTCGCGCCTCTGGAATTGAGTCCCGCCGCCTTCGCCTCGACGCAGGCGGTGCTTGCCACGATGGTTGACGCCTCGCGCCTACTCATTTACGGTGCGGCGTTTTTCGCGGGGCGCATGGCGGGGGTTTCCACACGATCCCAGTGGGCCCTGGTCGGGGTGGCCACCTTCTCCGCCTTCGGCGGCGCGCTCCTCGGCCGCCGCTTGCTTCAGAAGGTGACAGTCGGCATGGTTCGGACGATCACCGGCTGTCTCTTGTTGCTCATTGGGGCTGGTATGGCTAGTGGCCTGTTGCTGGGTTCGGGCGCCGTAAGAGCCGATGTCGAGGTGCGCATTCTCAGCCTCGGTGACTCCTACACCATCGGCGAGGCCGTGGCCGAGGGGGAGCGCTGGCCGGTTCATCTCGCCGGGTTGCTGCGTGAGGTCGGCGTTGGGGTCGAGCCGCCCCGGATCATTGCCCAAACCGGCTGGACCACCATGGATCTGCAGGTGGCGCTGAACGACGCGCAGCTCGATCCGCCCTACGATCTCGTCACTCTCCTGATCGGCGTCAATAATCAGTACCAGGGTCGCTCGCTCGAGGAATATCGCGAGGGCTTTGCGGGGCTGCTGGAACAGGCCATCGACCTGGCGGGAGCCGACCCCGCCCGGGTCGTGGTGCTCTCGATTCCCGACTACGGGGTCACTCCATTCGCGAGTGAGATGGATACGGCGGCCATCAGTACGGCGCTCGAGCAGTTCAACGCGGCGAACCAGGAGATCACATTGCGGGCCGGGGTCGCCTACGTCGACATCACCCCGATTTCGCTACAGGCCGCCACGGACCCTTCACTGGTCGCCCGCGACGGTCTTCATCCCTCCGGCGAGATGTACCGGGCCTGGGCCGAGCTCGCGCTGCCGGTCGCCGAGCGCATCCTTCGGGGCGGGGGGCAGTAGCTTCCATTCGCCTCTCGGACACTTCCTCGAGCGTGGCCGTCTGATAGAGGTGCATCCACCAGAGATGTATCCACAGGGCCAGTAGGCATTGCATTGACTCATATGCTCCTATTAGCATGAGCATATGAGTCATCGATTGCAGGTCCTCATCCCGGAGAGTCTGGACATGGCCATCCGTAAGGCTGCCGAGCGTCGTGGAAGCTCGAAGGGAGAATGGGTGCGTCGGGCGATCGAACGTGCGCTGGCCGAAGAGCAGAAGTTCAACGATCCGGTGGCCAGGCTCGCGTTGCTCGATGCTCCGACCGCCGATATCGAGCAGATGCTCGGAGAAATCGATTCGGGGCGCTCGTGACGATCTTCGTCGATTCCAACCTGCCGATGTATGTCGCGGGCAGCGCGCATCCGAACAAGGAACCAGCGGAGCACTTCCTCGAAGAGGTTCGTTCGGGCCGGATCGATGCGTGCACGAGCACGGAGGTGTTGCAGGAAATCCTCTACCGCTACTGTGCCCTGGGATATGTCGACCTGGCAGCGCAGGTGTACGAGTTATTCGTGGAGATCTGCCCTGTCGTCTTGCCCGTCACCCTGGCAGACACCGAGCGTTGCAGGGACCTTCTGATCGCTGTCCCGAAGGTCGGTGTTCGCGACTCCCTACACGCCGCCGTCATGCTCAATAACGGTGTCTCCAGCATTGCCACCTTCGACCGTGGCTTCGATGCAATTCCCGGGATCGAGCGGGTGTCGCTGGTCAGTTGAGAACGCCCTACAGGCCGCCAAGATCACCCGGAGCTGCAATAAGTGATTGAGCCGGTCAGGTCGCCCACACTTTCACCACGGACTGCTAGGATGGGCGGATGAGCCCGACACTCAAGGTCAGCATTACGAAGGGCCTCGATCGCGCCATAGGGAAGGCAGCACATGGTCGCCAAACCTCCAAGGCGGAATGGGTACGTGCCACCCTGGAGCGCGCACTCGCGGAAGAAACCGTGGCTGGTGACCCTCTC
>JAUWTE010000437.1 GCA_030609765.1 Acidobacteriota bacterium | reverse complement strand
GTGCCGTGCGTCACCGCCGGCGTGGCGGCGCCGGCCTACGCGGGCATTCCGGTGACGCAGCGCAACGAGGTAGTGCGTGTAACGCTTGTGACCGCCCATGAATCCATCAAGAGCGACGGCCCGCAGGTGCGCTGGGATCTGCTCGGCCAAGACCGGCGCGCCACTCTGGTTGGCTACATGGGCGTTTCTGCTTTGCCGAACGTAGCCAAGAGCCTGATGGAGGGCGGAATGGATGCCGACATGCCGGCTGCGATGATCGAGCAGGGAACCACTTCGGCACAGCGCGTCGTTGTCGCTACCATCGGTACACTGGCCGGGCGAATCGTCGAAGCCGGCATCAAGCCGCCGGCACTCTTCGTGATTGGCCCGACCGTTCGCCATTTCAATGAGCTGGACTGGTTCAGCTCGAGGCCTCTGGCCGGGCAGCGGATTGGCGTCGTTGTGCCAGCCGGCGAGCTGGGCGAACTGCTCGAGCTGAGTGGGGCCGAGGTGGTGGAAGTGCCGCTGCCGGTAACTCCCGCCGCACGGGTCGTACTCGGGGCGCTCCCCTTGACGGGTTGGGTCATCCGGCACATCGACGAGGTTGACGCCCTGGAGGAAGAGCGAGACAGTCCTGGGTGGACTGCTGACACCGTGGTGTGGACGCTGAGTCCGGAGGCGACCGAGCGGGCGCGCAAACGGGAGTGGAGACACGTTACCGAGGTGCCCGCCGCTGGAGGGCCGGCGGACGTGGTAGCTGCCATGCGCGCCGGTCGCCGAGCATCGTCGAAGTAAGAGCAAGAGCGAACAGAGTTGCCACCAAAGCTAAAAGGACACGGAACCGACGACGACACCGAGCTGACAACGACACCGAGCTGACGATGAGGTGGAACTCGATTGTTTTGAAGGTGAACCTGGTGTTCATCACAGTGCTCGTCACTGTGATCGGGGTGTCCGGGCTCGTCAGCAACGTGATCTACGAACGCGATGCCGTGGCAGCCGCCCGCGATATGTCCCATTCCCACCTGGAGACCATTCTCCAGGGCCTCGATCACTTCATGATGGAGCGCGACACCGAGGGAATCGGGGAGTTGATCGAGGTCATTACCCGGCACGATCCTCTCTGGCAGGACATCCGGTTGGCGTCTCACGAGGGAGCGGTCGTCGCGTCCATGCGATCCGAGGCGGGCTCAGGAGGCAGCGCGAGAGGCGAGGCTCCGGAGCTGGAGTCCTGGCCCTGCAGCCAATGCCACTTGCTGGAGGACCCCGCCCTCGGTCTGGGGGCCAGCAGCTTCGACCAGGTGATCGAGTTGTCCAACGGAGACCGGGCCGTAGCCGTCACGATGCCGGTGTTGAACGAGCCGCGCTGCAGCAGTGCCGACTGTCACGCCCATCCTGAATCCGTGCGGGTACTGGGTTTGTTGCGGGCTGAGTACTCACTCCACGACGTCGACGCGATGACCTCGACTCGCTACCTCCACTCGCTGATCGCTGTTCTCGTCACCGCGCTGCTAGCCGGCGCCGCAACTTGGTTCACCATGGATCGCCTGCTCGGGCAGCGTGTCCGCTTGCTGATCGAAGGCACGAAGCTGCTCCAGGATATGGAAGAGATGGCCGCGGGCGATTACAGCTTCAGCCTCGAGGATTTCGGCACGGACGAGGTCGGTGAGCTCGCTGAGTCATTCGGAAACCTGACCACCGAGCTGCAGTCAGTGGTGATGGAGCTGAAGAGCACCCGAGAATACTTGGAGGGGATCGTCGAGAGCTCCGCCGACATCATCATCACGGTCGGTCCCTCGGGTCGGATCAGGACCTTCAACAAAGGTGCCGAAGCGACCCTCGGCTACAACCGCTTCGAGGTCATCGGGAAAGAAATCGAGATGCTGTTCGCCGATCCCAGCGAGCGACGAAGCGCGATCGAGCGGCTCAAGGATACTGACCACGTCATCAACTACGAGACGCACTTCCTGACGAAGGACGGCCAGGTCAGGGATGTCATCTTGACACTGTCTCGTCTCCGAGATTCCGACGGGAAGCACATGGGGACCTTCGGGATCAGCAAGGACGTGACGCGGGAGAACCGACTCAAGCGCGAGTCCCTGATGAACGCGAGGCTCGCTGCCATTGGCCAGGCGGTTACCGGCATCCATCACTCCATGAAGAACATGCTCAGCTCACTCAAGGGCGGCTCGTACATGATCGAGACGGCGCTGGAGGAGGACGACAAGGAGCTGCTCCAAGATGGGTGGACGATGGTCCAGGAAGGGATCACCAACATCACCAATCTTTCCTCGCTGATGCTCAGCTATGTGAGGGAGTTGCAGCCCGAGCTCGAGAAGACCGATGTGGGGAGTTTGGTGAAGTCGGTGTACATCACCACCCGTGAAACGGCTCAGAACAAGGGGATTTCGTTGCAGCTGGATGTGGACAGGAACACTCCGGCTATCCTCGCTGATCCGCGGCTAATACACTCAGTGGTGATGGACTTGGTGGCCAATGCCGTGGACGCCTGCGTCTGGAAAGACTACGAAGAAAACGAGAGACCCGAGGTCGTCCTGAGGGCACACGGGTCTGACAATCAAGAGCTCGTCGAGATCGAAGTGAAAGACAACGGTCAGGGGATGACCGACGATATCAAGGAGAACATATTCACGCCCTTTTTCAGCACCAAGAAGAGGCTCGGTACGGGAATTGGGCTCACCATGACGTCCAGAATCGTGCGCAAGCACGGCGGTAGCATTGAAGTCGAGACCGAACTGACTCGTGGTACCAAATTCAGGGTATCGCTTCCTGTTGGCGGCCCATCAGAGCAGAAGAAGGATCCTGATGCCTAAGAAGATTCTGATCATCGATGACGATGAAAACATCGTGAAGTACCTCTCGTTGGCCTTGAGCAAGAACGGCTACGAGCCGTTCGGTGCCTACGATGGGAAAGAGGGCTTCGACAAGGTAGGGGAGACGCAACCCGACCTGATCGTGCTCGACATCATGATGCCCAAGAGGACCGGCTGGGTGGTCTTCCGCCAGCTCCGCGCTCACGACGACTTCAAATCGATCCCGGTCATGATGCTGACCTCGGTGGCCGAGGTAATTGGCGAGGAAGAGGAAGCAAACGCGACGGACGAGCCGGAATACGACGGCCTCAGAGGCGTTCTGAAGAAGGCGGTGAAGCAGATGCGGGAAGAGGGGCTGGAGAAGCCCGAGATGTTCGTCGACAAGCCGGTCGACCCGCACGACTTCATCGAGAAGGTCCGCAGCCTGATCGGCGAGTAGCCCGCGTATCTCAGCCCGCTGAAGTTGCGACGTAGCCGAGGTCCGGAGTGCCGCGAGGAATTTACAGGAGGCAACTCGCTGCGCTCGCCCTATCCGGGTGAAGCCTCCTGTAAATCCCTCGCGGCACTCCTTCCCGACTGGCCTCGCACCTCGACCTGTATGTCCGACCACGTCCCACCGTCTATGGCCAGGCATACCTGTGCCGGCCTCCTTGGACTCCGCCCCTCCCAGACCTCCTCTCACGTGGCGTGTTGGTGATGTGCGCCTTATGATTGTCGAATGAACTGCCGGGCCATCTGGAGCTTTGCGCTTGTCTCGCTCTTCCTGCTGATACCACTGGCGGCGGGGGCGCAGCCTTCCCTGTCGCAGG
>JAUWTE010000223.1 GCA_030609765.1 Acidobacteriota bacterium | reverse complement strand
CCTACGAGGCCGACAGCTCGATCGCTACGACCTGGACCCCTGCCGGAGAGCTCGTCTACACGACGACGCATTACTCGACCCTGCCGCAACGACAGCTCGTGTCGATTGATGTGGCCAGTGATACGCGCACTCGCATCCCGCTGGAGACCGCCACAGAAGCTGCCTTCGACGACACGGGCACGAAGCTGTTCTTTGTCAGGCCGGCTTTCCACAACAACGTAACCCGGCGCTACACAGGAGGCACCGCACGTCGCGTGTGGAAATTCGCCGAAGGTTCGGCGGAGGCGGTGAACCTGACACCCGACTACGTCGGCGAGAGCCATTCTCCCATGTGGTGGGGTGGGCGCGTCTATTTCATTACCGACCGCGACGGCACGATGAACATCTGGTCGATGGACGAAAACGGCGACGACCTCCAGCAGCACACCGAGCACAGTGGCTGGGACATCAAGAATCCGGCCGTGCACGAGGGCCGCATCGTCTACGAGCTGGCGGCCGACCTGTGGCTCTACGACATCGCTAGCGGACAGACGGCGCTCGTTCCCATCACCCTGGCATCCGACCTCGACCAGATGCGCGAGCGGTGGGTGCAGAACCCGATGCAGTATCTCACCTCGGCGCACCTCCACCCCGATGGCGAGAGTGTCGTGCTGACCGCCCGTGGGCGGGTCTTCGTGGCACCGGCCGGATCGGGCCGCCTGGTGCGCGCCTCACGTGCTCCGGGCGTTCGCTATCGCGACGTCGTCTTCATGCCGGACGGCGAGGATCTGCTGGCGATCACTGACGCCACCGGTGAGCTCGAGTTCGTTACTTTGCCGGCGAACGGTGTCGGCAGCGGCGACACGCTCACCGACAACGGCACGATCCTGCGTTTCACCGGCTATCCGTCGCCAGATGGCCAGTGGATTGCCTTCGACGACAACAACCAAGATCTCACGTTGCTGAACGTGGAAACCGGCGAGCAGCGCGTCATCTCGACCAATCGCGAGGGGATCCGCGATATGTCATGGTCGCCCGACAGTCGCTGGCTCACGTACACGATGGTCGCAATGAACACCTTTAGCCAGATCTGGCTGTACAACGTCGACAGCGAGACGACGACACCCCTCACTTCCGATCGGACGAACAGCTTCAGTCCTGAATGGGACCCGAAGGGCGAGTTCGTCTATTTCTTATCAGACCGAAATTTGCTCTCGCTGGTGGGAAGTCCGTGGGGAGCCCGCGCGCCCGGGCCCTATTTCGACAAGCCGATGCAGCTCTTCGAAATCGCCGTGCGGCGGGGTTTGCGATCACCGTTCAGGCCGGACGACGAACTGTCGAGAAGAGAGGATGTAGCCCGAAGCGACAGTGGTGGGCGCGCGAGTGCAGCCGGTAGCGGCTCGGAAGAGGAGCGAGGACAGACTGGTGAAGACGACAGCGAAAGCGGCCAGACCGACGAGGTCGAGCCCATCCAGGTAGATCTTGATAGCATCGAGCGGCGTGTTCTGCAGGTACCGATTCCCGCCGGCAACTATAGCTGGCTGACCGTCGGCGATGGGGCCCTCTTCTTTCTCGAGCGCGACTCGGGGCCGGGTGCGAGGTCCCATGTAATGGGCCTGGCGATCGACAACGAGGACCCCGAGGCCAAGCGAGTCGTCGAGAATGCCCGCTCCTTCGAGCTCTCGCAGAACGACAAGAAAATCCTCGTGCGGCGCGGCAACGACCTGTTCGTGATCGATGCCCGGCCACAGCCGGCCAGCGAGTTGAATGACGACCGCGTCGACCTTTCCGGCTGGACCTTCTCGATCGACGTGCGCGAGGACTGGCGACAGATCTTCATCGATGCCTGGCGGCTCGAGCGCGACTATTTCTACGACCCTGATATGCATGGCGTCGATTGGGACGGCGTGCGCGACAAGTACCTTCCGCTCGTCGACCGTGTCACCACTCGGGCCGAGCTCTCCGATCTCATCGGTCGGGTCGTAGGGGAGCTATCGGCGCTCCACACGAGCGTGCGGGGAGGTGACGTGCGCGGCGGGCCGGACAACGTGCGACTCGCCAGCCTCGGTGCCCGTCTCCTCCGCGATCGCGCCGCCGGTGGCTACCGCATCGACTACGTTTACAGGGCTGACCCGGACTACCCGGCCGAGATGTCGCCACTGGCGGATCCCGGGCTAGAAATTGAAGCGGGCGACGTCATTGTGTCGGTGAACGGGGTCGAGACATTGTCGGTATCCCATATCGGTGCGCTGCTGCGTGGGCAGGTGGGACGCCAGGTGCTGTTGAGTCTGCGGCCTGGCGCCGGTGGCGAGGCGCGCGATGTCATCGTCGTACCGATCGGCAATGAATCAGGGCTCCGCTACAGCGACTGGGAGTACACGCGTCGTCTGGCGGTAGATGAAAAGAGCAGTAGCAGCATCGGCTACGTTCACCTGCGGGCGATGGGGGGCAACGACATCACCGCCTGGTACAGGCAGTTCTACCCGGTGCACGACCGGCAGGGATTGATCGTCGATGTGCGCAGCAACCGTGGCGGCAACATCGATGCATTCATCCTCGAGAGGCTCATTCGCCAGGCGTGGTTTTACTGGAAGGACCGTGTTGGCCGGCCAACCTGGAACATGCACTATGCATTCCGTGGCCACATGGTGGTGCTGGTCAACGAGAACACGGCGTCCGACGGCGAGGCTTTCGCCGACGGCTTCCGGCGTCTCGGGCTCGGGCCGGTAATCGGCACGCGCACCTGGGGCGGCGAGATCTGGCTGGGCTCCCAAAACCGTCTGAGCGACGGCGGTCTGGCGCGTGCCCCAATGACCGGTGTCTACAGTGCCGAGGGCGACTGGCTCATCGAGCAGATCGGCGTCGTGCCGGATATCGAGATTATCAACATGCCGCACGCCACCTTCAATGGTGAGGATGAGCAACTCGATTCCGCCATCGACTATCTGCTGGAGGAAATCCGCAAAGATCCTCGACCTGTGCCCGACCCGCCGCCGCACCCAGACAAATCCTTCCGCTATCCGCCGCGCAGAGGCGGCGGTTCCGGAGGAGGGTCTTAGCCCGGATTACTCAACGGGTGGCTACTACGCGAGCGCGATGGCGCGCGAGTACTGCGTTGCGCTTGCTTCGGGTGCTCGACGTACTGATAAGTACGTCTCCGCGCCCGAATCGGCGCGCGCCTTGTCCTCACACGCCCGCGCACTCGCTCGCTACGCCACCTGTTGAGAAATCCGGGCTTAGCGACGTTGCTGGCCGGCCGCACTGGCCGTCCTCCCGACCTTGGCAGAGGGCGCTGTCGAATGCGCAGCCGTTTGTCCCGAGCCAATGATCTGAGCAAGGTCCTTGCGGGAGAGGCCCATCGTCAACAGGGCACGTATCAAGAGATCGAGCGACACCGATGGGTCCCCAGCCTCCATTCTCGCCATTCGCGACTGGCTCGTCTCAAGTCGATTGGCGAGCCAAGATTGCGTCTCCCCTCCTCGAAGTCGCTGCCCTCGGAGCGCATCGCCAAGATCGAGCTTGAGCTCGATGTAGGCAGACTCGTCAGAGCTGAGATCAAGAAACTCATCGACGGTTCCGGTTCTCCACCCCTTACGTTCGAGGCGTTTGCGCTTGTCTTTGATCATCTATCCACCTGTTACGTCCGCTTCGTATCTAGCGATGCGACGTCTACATGCTGAGATGATGGTTCGGGGCGTCTTGCGCCCAGTCTTCTGGAACACACCCAGAATCAGAATCGCGTCGGGACCCAGCATCATCTAGAATATGTCAGATATGACATAAAACTCAAGAAGAAAGAAACAGATCTAAGGACCTCACCAGTCATTAGATGGCCACGGAGACCGAATTGGGCGGGGCTCATCGAATCGGGGAGATTCCCCTCGACAGGCTGAAACTCGGCGGCTACTATTACCGTAACTGTAATATCCGTTGCTGTAATAGATGTGCCAACAACTGACGCCGCAGCCGCCGTCCTCACCTCGGGCGCGGCCGCGAATGACCAGCAAGAGGAACGCCATGGGTGATACGAACGGAACGTCCGGGTCACCGGCCCCGCTCACTCCAGCCGTCTTCCACATTCTCCTGTCGCTCACCGACGGACCGCTGCACGGCTACGCGATCATGCAGTCGGTGGAGGAAACGGCGGGCCTGCAGATGGGACCCGGGACGATCTACGGCTCGATCCAGCGGATGGAGGATGCCGGCCTCCTGAGGGATGCAGCGGAAGGGCCGAGCGGGACCGCGATCACAGAACGCCGACGCGATTACGAGCTGACCGAGGTTGGCCGGGATTCGCTGGTTGCCGAGGCAGCTCGGCTGGCGCGTATCGCCGAGCTGGTAAGAGAAAAAGACCTCATTCCAGGATAAGGGCCTACTCGCCAATGGTCGTAAGCCGCTCCAGCTTCGCGATCTCCACGGGGGTCTACAGCTTTCTCCTGCAGGCCCATCCGCGGCGGTTTCGCACTCGATTCAAGGCCGACATGGTGTCGGACTTCCGTGACATCTGTCGCTCGAGAGCGGCAAGCAAACCACTGTTCGGTCGCGCCTCGGCATGGCTCTTGGTGTTGAAAGACCTTGCCGTGTCCGTTCCGCGGCAGCATCTCTACACCTGGAAGCGGCGCCAGCACCTGAAGCGGATGAAAACTGCGCGGCACGAGCGACGCCAAGCCTTCAAGACAAACGATATTGGTGGGGCGCCGTACCATGGCGAGCCGCGCCGCTCCCGCTCCCCGGGAAGAATCGTCGACATGATCACCCAAGACATCCAGTTTGCCCTTCGGACACTACGTAAGCAGCCGAGCTTCACCGTGGTTGCCATCCTCACCCTCGGGCTCGGCATCGGAGCAACCTCTGCGATCTTCAGCGTGCTCGACGCGGTAGTACTGCAACCGTTGCCTTACTCCGATCCCGACGGCCTGGTTCGATTCATGGAGACCACGCCCGAAGGGTGGGACTTCTCGACCTCACAGCCCAACTTCATCGACTACCGCACGCAAAGCACTTCCTTTACCGACATGGCCGCGTTCACGTTTCTCTCGTTCGGCTTGCTCGGCGAGGGTGAGCCGACGCAGATTTCAGCCAACCCGATTTCGGCGTCGGCCTTCGGGCTTCTCGGCGCCAAGCCCCTCTTGGGTCGAACGTTTACCGATGCGGAAGACCGGCCCGGCGGAGACACTCGCGTCGTGCTTCTGAGCGAAGCCATGTGGCGGGAGCGGTACGGAGCGGATGAGGACGTGATCGGCCGCAAGCTGATTCTCGATGGCGCCCCGTATGTAGTGGTTGGCGTCATGCCTGCCAGCTTCGATTTCCCGAGTGATCCCGACGTCTGGATGCCGCTGGCGCCGGATCCCGGCGAGAACCGCGGCGACCACCGCCTCATGGCGATGGCCCGCCTCAAGCCGGGTGTCAGCAACGAGCAAGCGCATGCTGATCTGGAAGCCAGCGGAGCGCGGCTGGGCGAGCAGTTTCCCGACTCCAACGGCGGTTGGAGCGCTAGGCTCGAACCCTTCGATGAATGGTTGATCGGTTCCCAGGTGACGCAGGCTATGTATGTATTGTTGGCGGCGGTCGGGCTGCTCCTACTGATCGCCTGCGCCAATGTGTCCAACCTGCTTCTGGCACGGGCGACTACTCGGCGCCGCGAGATCGGCCTACGGGCCGCACTCGGTGCCGGCCGCGGCAGGCTGGTGCGGCAGCTTTTGGTCGAGAGCTTGGTGCTGGGGTTTCTCGGCGCCGGGCTGGGTCTGCTGCTCGCATACTGGGCGCTGCCGTTGATTCGCGGCCTCGGTCCCATGGGGATTCCTCGCATCGAGGAGGTCGAGCTCAACGGCTTGGTGGTTCT
>JAUWTE010000530.1 GCA_030609765.1 Acidobacteriota bacterium | reverse complement strand
CGCGCTGCGAATCGGCTCGGCTGCGCGCCGTGCCGATGCGCTCCGGCAGATCGGCGAGATTTACGTTGGCGAGCTCATGCAGACCGAGGACGCCGTGGAAGGTCTGCGCTCGTTCCTGGAGAAACGAAAGCCTGAATGGAAGCATCGATGAGCGAACTGCAGGTGTTTCCCGAGTGGCAGAACAGGTCCCTGGAGGAAACCCTGTATGAATGCCGGGAGTTGCTCGAGGACACCAGCTTCCCGACGGTGAAGCGCTGGCGACAAGCCGGCGGAAAGGTCGTTGGACACTTTCAGGTCTACTTTCCCGAGGAAATCGCTCACGCCGCCGGCCTGCTGCCGTTCAAGCTACGCGGCGCGACGGTTGAGCCGGTCCGGTCTGACTCGCGCTTCGGCTCGTACCTGTGCTCGATCATCAAGACATCGCTCGAGCTGGTGCTCAGTAACCACATCGAGCTCGACCTGTTCGTCACCCATCCGATCTGCGACGCGGCGCGCAACCTGGCGGGTATATGGGGTCGCAACTACCCCTATCCCTGCCAGATTCTCTACCTGCCCCAGAACGCCAATTCCGGGCATGCGGCCACCTATCTGAGGGGAGAATACGACCGCCTTCGCCGCACCATCGAACAGATCGCTGGGCGCCCGATCAGCGATGACGACCTGCGCCACTCGATGGGCGTTTTCAATGAGAACCGTGCCCTACTGCGGGAGCTGTACGCGATCAAGCGAGAGACCCCCTGGTTGGTTTCCGCGGAGGACGCCTATGTGCTGGTGGCGCTGGGGGGCTTGCTTCCCCGCGAGGAGCACAACGAGCTGCTGCGTTCGGTCTTGTCGATGATTCGCGAGAGCCCGGCGAAGCGCCAAGACCGTATCCGCGTGGTGTTCGAAGGAGGCTTTTGCGAGCAGCCGCCGTTGGACATGATCCGGGCCATCGGCCGCTCATGCTACGTCGTCGACGATGACCTGCTCATCGGTCTGCGCTGGATCCTAGAGGACGTGCCGACCACAGGCGATCCTCTGCACAATTTGGCTGAGGCCTACCTGGAGAGCTCCTCGTACAGCCCGGTGCAGCACGATCTGAGGAAGCCGAAAGAGAAGATGTTGTTGAAGAGAATCGAGGAGTCGGGGGCCGAGGCGGCCATTATCACCGCGGCCAAGATGTGCGAGCCGGGCCTCGAGGAGCAGGTTACCTACATTCACGCATTGGACGAGGCGAACTTTCCTTACTTCGTCAGTGAGTTCGAGGAGAACATGAGCAGTTTTGAGCATCTGCAGATCCAGCTCGAGACGTTCATGGAGAACCTGTTGTTCGATTGAAAGTTGAAGGACCGAGAAGCGAGGGGCTTGATGGATGATCTGAAGGTTGACGGGACGATAGTCGGGCGTGGCAACAAGGATGGAGCCCACTTGTTTCGCACATGGTTCGAGGGGCTCACCGAAGCCGCCGAGCAGGGCAGGGGAGCGGCCTACGTCTTCGTCATGGGCAGCATGTGCGAGCTACTGCAAGTGTTCGACCTGCCCGTCGTCTTTCCGTAGATCAACTCCCTGCAGACAGCGGTTCGCCGGGTTGCCCACGAGTACCTGAGCGAGGCCGAGGACTACGGCTACTCGCCGGATATCTGTGGTTACGTGAAGGCCGATGTGGCCGTGCAGCTACGTGGCGGTGAGCACCCCATGGGTCGTATCCCCAAGCCCGCCATCGCCGTGTACACCAACGCCTGCAACACCTACATCAAGTGGGCCGAGATCTGGGAGCGGATGCACGACGCCCCAACCTTTGCGCTGGACGTGCCCGGCACGCGCGCGGACGGCATGCAGACCTGGCCCGGCGATCCCGATTTTGAAAACGACCGCAAATACGTTGCCGCCCAGATCGACGAGCTGATTCCCGTTCTCGAGAAGGTCTCCGGAGTCAAGTTCGACATCGACCGACTGCGCGAGTCCCTGCGCCATGCCAACGTGATGAACGCGTGCTGGAAGCGGGTATTGGAGCTGAACCAGAGCACTCCCTCGCTCTTCAACGCGCTGTCCGACGGCACGATCTACCTCGGGGTGTCGAATGGCTTCCGTGGCGCCGAGGAAGGCGCGAAATACTTCACTGACTTGGTGGAGGAGATGGAGTACAAGAGCGCACATGGCATCGGCACGCTGACCGATGAGCAGTACCGGCTGCTGTTCGTGGGTGTGCCCTGCTACCCGATCTTCCGGCGCTTCACCGAGCTGTTCACGGAATGGGGGGGGACCTTCGTCGGTTCGACCTACCTGTGGTTTGCCTCCGGCGGCTCCAATTTGGGGTTCCAATACGATCTCGATAACCCCCTGGAGAGTCTCGCTGAGGGCGTGCTGGTCAGCGTTCGCGATGCCATGGACAGCATGTTTTTCCAGACAGACATGTTGGCCGAGATGATCGACTCCTACACGGCGGATGGTGTTGTCTACCACCCGATCAAGAGCTGTCGCACCGTCTCGACCGGCCTGGCCGACAACCGGCGCGCGCTGATGGAGGCGACGAACATCCCGAGCCTGTTCATCGAGTCGGATCTCATG
>JAUWTE010000357.1 GCA_030609765.1 Acidobacteriota bacterium | reverse complement strand
TAACTAAGTTGGAGTGTGGTGCCCGTGACCGGCAAGAAGTCCAGTGGGAGTCGACAGTTAGCAGGCCGCAAGTCCAGGATGGGTCGACCTCCCGTATCTCCAGAATCGGCGCGGTCCAACCGTGTTGTGACCTTTGTGACCAACTCCGAGATGGAGATGCTCGAACGCATTGCCAGCGACGAGGGTAAGTTACTCTCCGCCGCTGTTCACCAGATCCTCGCGAGGTCTTTGGATCGTTCGCGACCTTGACCTCGCCCATTCGTACTGTAGGCCCTATGGAACGCCAGCGGAGATCATTTGCGGGCGCCTGGTCGCTCGGCCTGGGGCCGACGATCAGCATCGATTGGAACGCGGACCCGGGCAATCGTGTGACGTTCCCGATTGGCCTGGGCATCACCAAAACAGTACGCCTCGGTGGCACACCCGTGAAGATCCGCTTCGAACCCCAGTACTCGATTATCCGTCCCGACAACCTCGGCACGAGCTGGAACATTCGCATTCAGATTGCACCGGTGATCGCGAGCCCCTTCGGGTCATAGGGGCAATGCCCAATCGGCAGAGAAAAGACATCTGATCGACGCCCTCGGAAGGGCGAATCGGACTAAAATCCATATCCACTGGACGATAGGCGAAGGACAATCGTCACTCACCAACGAGAGGAAACGCAGATGCGGAAGATCACTACTGTGCTGGCAATAAGCGTTGCCACGCTAGCTATTACTCTGGCCACGGTCGGCCTCGGCGTCGCCGTGCAAGACGCCCAGCAGCCACAAATAACCCCCGAGCAATTCTTCGAGCTCCTGCGCCAGGACATCGAGAAAGATCGCGTCACCCTGATGGGTGCAGCGATGGGCTTCAACAGCGAGCAGGCCGCGGCGTTTTGGCCGATCTACGAGGAATACCAAGTCGAGTTCAAGCAGCTCGGCGATCGCGAGGTGGCCGTCATTCTTGACTACGCCCGCAACTACCAAAGCATGACCGACGAGAAGGCTCGCGAGCTCGCCACTGAAGCGCTGTCGATCGACGAACAGCAGGTAGCTTTGCTACGCCGCTATTTCGAGCGCGTCGACGAGGCGCTGGGCGCGATCATCGCGACGCGCTTCATGCAGGTGGAGAACCAGCTCAATAACCTGATCCAGGTGCAGCTTGCCTCGGAGATCCCGCTGATCAGGTGACAGTACATGGCTTCCGTTCGGTGGCGGGATCGTCAAGTTGCTGCGCCGCCAGGGCCACGCTTTTGATCTGCAAGCGCATCTGTACCGGAACGTCGTGCACCCCGCGTCGGACCCGTACCCCGACTGGACGGTGCGCCTGACGGTGCAGATGTTCTTTCTGAGCGCGCGGTAGCGTGGTTCGGCGATACAGATCCGTGGGAGATGCCCCCGGCGATCGCGAGTCCGTTTTTTTGTTAACAGACGTGGATTCTGTAAAGGAGAGGAATACATGAGATCAGTACTGCTGGCATTGATTCTTATCGCCGTTGCTCCGTTCGCATACGCTGAGCCTGCGCCTCCGCCGGCACAGGAGGGCACCGCGCTCGAGATCACCTTCGCGCCCTACTTCTTGTTTCCGACGATGGCCGGAGACGTGGCGGTGACGGGCAACGATATGGAGGTCAACGTAGGCCCCAGCGAGATCCTCGATAGTCTGGATTTCGGCTTCATGGGGTATCTCGAGGCCCGCAAGGGATCGTGGGGGTTCGCGTTCGACTTCATGTACATGGATCTCGCCCGGGCCGCTGAGCTGGAAAATCCGATCCCTGGCGCGCCCCCCCTCGGCGCCGACCTCGGGATGACGCAGGGGATGTACGAGGTCACCGTCATCCGCCACGTCGAACCGTGGGCGGATTTCATTTTTGGAGCGCGCATCAACAACCTCAGCGCCTCGTTCGAGGCCTACAACCTGCCCTTGGCGGGCGAGGACAGCAAGACCTGGGTTGATCCCTTCTTCGGGATGCGGCTCATGATTCCATCCGAGAGGTGGCTGGCGAGCGTTCGCTTCGACGTGGGTGGCCTCGGGCTCGGCTCCGCTTACGCGTTCCAGATCTACCCGACGGTCGGCTATCACGTCACCGATTGGGTCACCCTTGCGGGTGGCTTCCGGTACCTGAAGATGGACTACAAGACGGGCGAAGGGCGCGAGCGCTTCGAGTACGACATGGCGATCTCCGGCCCGTTCCTGGGGGCGGCATTTCACTTCTAGAGCTCTGAACCCCTTCTGAGTTCAGCGAATGGAATCCATGCTGATAGACGAGCCCCGCTGGGCCACCTCCATCCTACGAGTGATCGTCCTGGGCCTGGCGATCTCGTGTTCCGTGCTCGCGGCGGATACCGCTCGAGCACAGGATCTTGATCACGAAGGAGAGGCGGAGCACCTGCACCGCAACGAATTCCTTTTCATTTTTGCCGGTACATACGAGGCCGCGAAAGCCCACAACATTTTCACGCTCGGCGTCGAGTACGAACGAATGATCACGGAACGTATCGGCGTCGTAGGGACTTTGGAGTATCTTCCCAGTGAAGACGCCTGGGTCGTCGTTTTTCCCGTTGCCGTTGGGATCGTCGGCGGGCTCAAGGTGTTTGGGGGGCCCGGCATGGAGATCCTGTCGCGCCGCGATTCCGCCGCGGAGCACGGAACACAGGACTCGTCGAGCGGCGGGGGAGCAGAGAACCTGTTTCTCGTCCGCATAGGCGCTGCATACATTTTCGATCTTGGTGGCCGGCTCTCGCTCGTGCCGAACGTCAGCATTGATCTGGTGAGCGAGGAGCACGGGTGGACCCACGCTGTTGTCTACGGGGTCAGCTTCGCGATCGGGTTTTGAGCCAACGCCCTGGAGGAAGCTCATGCACAGAGCAGTAGTCGTGATTCTCGTGGCCGGGGGACTTGCCGGCCTCGGTGGCTGCGGCGGTCCTGAGGAGGGAGCGAGCCCCGAGAAAGGCGCCGCTCAGCCTGTGTCGGCCGATGCGGAGGTCGCACCGCAGCGTCACGTTCCGCTCGAGGGCCAACCCAACTTTCGTGAGTTGGGCGGCTACCAGACGAGCGATGGGCGCACGGTGATATGGGGTCAAGTATTCCGCTCGGGGGAGCTGCCGGAGCTCACCGATGAGGACGTGGCTCGCCTGGAGAGCCTGGGTCTGCGGACCATGGTGAACTTCCTCCTGCCGGAGGAGATCGAGATGCATGGGCTGGATCGCCTACCGGCCGGGGTTCGCCAGGTGCCGCATCCCATCACCGGTGATCGTACGGCTGAGCTATCGCTGGCCGTGCAACAGTCGATCAGGACGGGACAGTTCGAGAACATTCCTCCTGAGATGAACGTCGAGTTTCACCGCCTCCTGTTGGACGACGGCAAGGCGGTGTACGCCGCTCTCCTCAGGGAGTTGATGGATCCTGCCAACCGGCCGCTGGCCTACCACTGCTCACATGGAGTGCACCGCACAGGGACGGCCTCTGCGATCGTCCTGTCGGCGCTCGGCGTGCCGTGGGAGACCGTGCGCGAGGACTACCTGTTGTCGAACACCTACAGGAGCGAAGAGATCGAGGCGCAGCTCGCCCGTATTCGCCAGGCGGTCGCGACCGATCGTGGGGTGGCGCCGGATCAGGTCGATATGGCCAACGTGGAAGCCTTCTACATGCTCGACGGAACCTACATCGACGGCACCCTCGAGAGGGCAATCGAAGAGTTCGGCTCGATGGAAAGCTACATTCGCGAGGGCCTCGGGATCAGCGACGAAGAGATCCAGCTACTGCGGGCCGAGCTTCTGAGATAGCCTCAGGAGGGTGGTGCGGGCTTTCGCCGCAGACAGCCAACTGGCCCATCTGGCGCGGCTGCCGCTGACGCTGTTTTTTGACCTATTGGATGACGGTGTGATGTGAGCAAAAGGACCTTCGTTCTCATCTCCTTGTGTGTCGGCATCGCCGCCTTTGCGGGGAGCGTTGTCCTCGCCTACGACATCTTCGCGAGCAGGCGAGCTGCGAGCCTGAGCGCCCAGGAGGCGGCCCGCGAGGAGACAGTGAGCGCGGCGGCTCGGATCGATGCTGAGCTACAGCAGTACGAATCGGTTGTTCGCACGCTCGCTGAAGAGATCGGAAGCAACCGTCTCGGTGAAGATGGCATGACCGAGCGACTCGCAGAGATCCTGGAGACACACCCTGGACTGTCAGGCGTCGGGCTCGCCTTCGAGCCGCACGCTTTCTCCGAGGGCCGCCGGCTCTTCGCTCCAGGGGTGGTGAGACAGGGACAGGCTCTGGTGCCGCTGCGTCTCGAGGATTCCTTCGACTACACCGAGGCAGGGGCCGGCTGGTATGACATCGCGCTGCAGGACGGCGGTGCCTGGCACGAGCCCGTGTGGCGCGATGACCTGCAGGTCACGGAGGTCACCTACGCCGCCCCCATCT
>JAUWTE010000034.1 GCA_030609765.1 Acidobacteriota bacterium | reverse complement strand
GGCAATGCCGTATCATGAAAGTGGTGTAAGGCCGGGAGATGAACATGTACTTCCGTGTGGCGATTGTCGCGGCAGCGGCGCTGCACTGCCTCTGTGGCACTGCTGCGCCAGCTCAGGACCCGGGTGCTCTCCGGGACGGCGCTGCCGGCCCCCTCGGCGAGTGGCCCGAGTTCGCCCCGATCGGATTCATCACCGCACCGCATCCCGACTATCCGGAATACCAAACCTACCTCTACGGAGACTGGGGCGCGATCGTCGGCGAGGAGTTCATCTTCCTGCAGGACGGCATGATCAAACTCCTGTACCACAGCTATCACGATACCTACATGACCCAGCACATTCACGAACTCGATGTGCTCGAAGACTGGGCGCTCGGTTACGATGCGGAGACGAAAATCAAGTTCACGCCGCTTGCCAGACCCGGTGGCCCGAATCCGGGCCCGGCTTGGGCACACACCGATACGCCAGGCTATCTGCAACACCCGATCACGGGTGAACACCTTCTCTACAACACGGTGCGCCCCGGGACGAAACAGGAGCACCCGGAATGGGAGGGTTTGCCCGGATGGGAGGGGGCCATCCAGGTGGCGACCAGTGAGACGCCTCCTGCGATCGGTGTTCCGTTCACACAGACGTACGCGAACACGTTGGTCGCCGAGTTATGGTGGGAGCTGGGCTGGAACCAAAACGGTGTGATCAAGGGGGGACTGTCTGAGCCGACGCCGGTCTGGGTCCCCCATTTGGGCGAACACGGCAGGGTGAGACTGTTCTATCGGGGTTTGCACGGTGCCGTCGGCTCCTACTGGAACTGGCGGATTTCCTACGCCGACAGCGAGGACGGCAAGACGGGCTGGGTGAAAAACGAGACGCCGACCTTTGATCCGTCGGATCCGGACAATCCCGCCTACCGGTGGACGCAGCCACCGCCGCTGGGATACAACTTCCGGGGCGCCTGGCAGGCGCACTGCACCGGCGATGTACGCGCGGACGGCGTGCACATGGTGCTCACCGTCTCGAATCAAAGCTACGCACAGGGCGGCCGTATCGCGTACTACTGGTCGCCGGATTGGGGCGATACGTGGATCGGTCACCCGGACAACCCGATCATCGTGGCGGGCGAACACCCCGACGGTGTTCCCGTAACCGGATTCCAGCGCACACCGACGCTCCTCATCGATGAGGAGTACGGTAGGTACATCCTCGCGTACAACGCGGGTCATGATGCCGACGAGCCCGCGAGACGACACACCTATCTCGCCATTGCAGGCCGCCCCCACGATCCGTCAGATGTCGATGCGGACGGGGACACATCGCGCAAGTTTCGGCTCGACTCGATCGAACCCAACCCCGGTCGTGACGCCACAAGAATCCGATTCGAGCTGCCGGTGGCGGGTCGGCTCAGCGTCCAGATCGTGGGTGTGGATGGCCGCCTTGTGGACGAGATCGTCGATAGGAAGTTCTCAGCTGGCCGGCACACCATGGTTTGGGACAAGACCGCGAAAGATGGATCGCGGGTTCTGCCAGGGGTCTACTTCGTGCGCGCATCGTTTGATACAAAGGGGCACCCGGCGACCCAGGCCCAAGGTCGGATACTCCATCTGGAATAGTCTCGCCCTCTTCGGACTTGACTGCGCAGGCCACATCGGGCTAATCATCAATCTTCGCATTCTCAGAACAGCCTCTCCAACTCAGTTCCGGACCAGGCAGGAGGACGGCATCGTGGGTGGATTCTTCGGTGTGGCAAGCAAAGAGGATTGCGTCGCGGATCTCTTCTACGGAACCGACTACCACTCGCACATGGGCACCTCCCGTGGCGGGATGGTGGTGCTGGGTGAGCAGGGCTTCAAGCGGAACATCCATGACATCAGCGACACCCCATTTCGCACGAAGTTCGAGCCCGACCTCTACAAGCACATCGGCAACATGGGTCTCGGTGTGATCAGCGACTACGAGGATCAGCCGATGCTCATCGGCTCGCACCTCGGCCGGTACGCCATCGTGACCGTCGGAAGGGTCGACAATCTCCGGACACTTGCCGAGGAGATCCTGCGGGAACAGGCGGTCCACTACAGCGAGATGAAGGGGAACGAGTTCAACCCAACGGAGGTCATCGCCAGTCTTATCAACCAGCAGGACAACCTGGTGAACGGACTGCGCCATGTGCATGAGAAAGTGGAGGGGTCGTGCTCCGTTCTGCTGCTCACCGATGATGGAATCTACGCCTCGCGGGACCGGCTGGGACGCACCCCGGTGGTGATCGGGCGCAAGGACGGTGCCGTCGCCGCCACGCTCGAGACGTGCGCTTTTCCGAACCTCGGCTACGAGATCGATCGAGAACTCGGACCGGGCGAGATCGTGCGCCTCACCGCGGATGCCGTGGAACAGCTCTCTCCCCCGGGTGACCAGATGCAGATCTGTGCTTTCCTGTGGATCTACTACGGATTCCCGGCGTCGAATTACGAGGGGATCAATGTGGAGGAGGCCCGCTATCGATGTGGTGCTGCGCTCGCCCGGGCGGACAGCGCGCAGGTCGACATCGTGGCGGGGGTGCCTGATTCCGGCGTCGGCCACGCCATCGGCTACGCCTCGGAGGCAGGCATTCCCTACGGGCGTCCTTTCGTCAAGTACACCCCGACCTGGCCGCGCAGCTTCATGCCGCAGGAGCAGCGCGTGCGTGATCTCGTTGCGCGGATGAAGCTCATCCCCATCCGGGAGCAGATTGCGGGTAAGCGACTTCTCTTCTGTGAGGACTCCATTGTGCGAGGCACGCAGCTAAAGGACGTCATCCGGAGGCTCTTCGACACCGGCGCCCGGGAGGTCCACATGCGGCCCGCGTGTCCGCCGTTGATCTGCAGCTGCAAGTTCCTCAACTTCTCACGCTCCCGCTCGGAACTCGACCTGGCCGGTCGCAAGGCCATCGCCGACATCGGGGGTGACGCGACGAACGATCTCGGGGAATACGCCGACCCCTCATCTGCGAAGTACAAGGCGATGGTCGAGAGTATCCGCACGCGGCTCGGACTCACCTCGCTGCAATACCAGATGCTGGATGACATGATTGAGGCGATCGGTCTGCCCCGGGAGAAGCTCTGTACTTACTGCTGGAACGGCGAGTCGCTCTACGAGCAGACGCCAGGGGCGGCCTCGCAGGCCAAGCGGGATCGTCGCGATCGCGAGTTGGAGACCGTCTCCTAGGCAATCCCCGAGCTCTGCTTCGGCGCGCAAGTAAGAGATCTTTCTTAGCACTTGGGCGCATGCAAGACTTCTTGCGCAACGGCAAGACGCTGTAACCTTTTGCGAAGAATAACGATAGGGACCTAGGCGACCGCTGGCAGATGCTCGCTCCCCGCCCCGGCACCCCTTTCCCCAGAATCCCTGTTCGGTTCCCCCCGGTACTCGTCTTTCCCCATTGAAGCCGACCCCCGGGAACCCGTGGGTCGAGGATGCAGCCTCAATCGACAGGAGAGCCGTCATGCGACCGATTCACGTTTCAATCATGGCCGTCCTCGCGGTGACGATCGCTGTTGTCGCAATCGCCGCGCTACCGACGACGGCAACCGCACAGATCAGCGCCTCGGCCTTCACCTACCAGGGTGAGCTGAAGGACGCCGGCGTCGGGGTCAACACCACAACGGCCCACTTCATCTTCCGCCTGTGGGACTCTGAGACCGGCGGCCACCCGGTCGGAACCGACTACGACATTCGACCCGTGGAGGTCGTGGAAGGCGTGTTCACAGTTCTCGTCGACTTCGGGGAGACCGCCTTCACGGGCGAGGTTCGCTGGCTCGAGATCGGCGTCGACCTGACGGGGGGGAGCAACTACACGTGGATGACGCCCCGTCAGCCGCTCACGTCAACGCCCATGGCACTACACGCGCTGCACGGGGGCGACAACCCCTGGACGATCACCGGCAGTGACATCACCTACACCACGGGCAATGTGGGAGTTGGAACCACAACGCCCACCTCGAAGCTCCACGTGGAGGGCACGAGTCCCGAGCCCATCACGAAGAGCGTGTCGATTCAGCACGGGGACGATGCCGGCACCGCAATCTACGGTGAAGTCCAGGGCACTCGCGGGTACGGCGTCCGTGGCGATGCTTCCAATACCGAAGGTCAGGCCATCGGTGTCTACGGTGAAGCCCACACCGACTACGCCATCGGCGTCAAGGGACGCAACTACGCATCCAGCGGGGCTGCGTACGGCGTGTTTGGCGTGACCGCGTCTCCGGAGGGCAAAGCGGTCGCCGGGTACAGCCAGGCGACCGAAGGACCGGGCGTCGGCGTCTATGGGGAAGCCGGTAGTTCCTACGGCTACGCCGGGTACTTCATGGGTCGCGGCTATTTCGATGGCTGGGTCGGAATTGGTGAGCCGATCCCTTCGTGCCCTCTCGATGTCGACGGGATGGTGAGGATGGACTACTTCCAGCTGGATTCCTCTCCCCAGGACGGCTACGTCCTGACCTCAGACCCCACGGGCCGCGGCAGCTGGCAACCCGCCTCGAGCGGCAGCGGCTTCTGGGAACCCGGGGAAGGGTGGATCTACTACGACGATGGCGACGTCGGGATCGGCACAAACAACCCCACAGCACCGCTAGAGGTGAGAGGCACGGGGGAGGGCGCCGTGATCAAGAGCATCTCCTACGACGATGGGCACAGCTCTGGGAAGGCCATCTACGCTCAGCTCGACGCACCCAGTGGCAAGGCTATTCACGGCAAGGCAACAGCCACCGAGGGTTCGATCATCGGCGTCTACGGGGAGGCGCACTCGTCGTCAGGCCATGGCGTGTATGGTGTCAACCTCAGCCAGCCCGGTGGTGGATCCGGGGTCCGCGGACAGGTCTCGGGAGAACAGAGTTCCGCCGTCAGCGGTGTCCACACGGGGACATCCGGTTACGGCAAGGCCGTCTTCGGCAGGAGTGACAGCCCCAACGGCTACGGCGGCTACTTCATGGGTCGCAGCTACTTCCAAGGCAATGTCGGCTTCGGCGTGACGAATCCCTCCGAGAAGCTGGACATCGACGGGACGGTCAAGATGAACGGCTTCAAACTCGGCACCGCGCCGCAAGACGGGTACGTCCTTACCTCGGATGCGTCCGGCATGGGTTCATGGCAGCCTGCAGCAAGCGCCGGACTGTGGCAGCTCGGGGACGGCGACGAGATCTACTACAACGACGGCTATGTCGGGATTGGCACGAGCAATCCCTCGCAGAAGCTGGAGGTATACGGCACCTTCAAGACTCTCGGCATCCAGATTCCCACCAACGCTCAGACCGGGTATGTTCTCACCACGGATGGCGTCGGCACCGGCACCTGGCAGCCAGCTCCTGAAGGGCACTGGGTATCCCAATACGGATCCAGCATTCACTACAGCGACGGCAACGTCGGGATCGGTGTCGCGAATCCTCAAGCCGAACTCGATGTCAATGGCGAGATCGAATGCAACACGTTCTGGACGAACGCGATTGACGCGAACACGCTGAAGCTGCGCAATTCCCCTCAGGCTGGCTACGTCCTCACGTCGGACGCCTCTGGTAACGGCACCTGGCAGCCCTCGGCGGGAGGGCTATCCCTTCCATACGAGGGATCGACCAGCTCCACCGGTGCGGCCTTCAAGGTCACCAACACTGGGATCAACCAGGACAGCCATGCCATCTACGGGAAGATCCAAAACACGAGCGGGAGCACCAACGCCGCAGCGGGCTACTTCGATGCGAGGAACGCCCATGGCAGCGGCATCATCGCCAAGAGCGATCACACCGCCGCGATTTTCGCGGACAACAGCGGCGCGGGCAACGCTGTCTTCGCGACCAACGGTGGGTCCGCCGCGGCGGGTTACTTCAGTGCTTCGGGAGACTATGGTCATGGGTTGGAGGCCAGTGCCTCCGGTGAGTACGCGAACGGGCTCTATGCCACGGCCTCCGGCGGAGGCGCCGCGATCGTCGCGGAGCCCACGGGAAGCAGCACAATCGGAATCATCGCGCGCGGATCGAGCTCGGCCGGGAAGTTCTACGGCAACGTTGCCATCTATGAATTCGGCACCACCACCAAGGTGCTCGAGTTGGGCAAGGGCCTCGACTACGCCGAGGGTTTCGACATCACCGAAGCCGGCGATGCCAACGTCCCGGCCGGGACCGTGCTTGTGATCGACGCGCAGAATCCGGGACACCTGACCCGGTGCAGCCGCGCGTATGATCGTCGCGTAGCGGGGATCGTCGCCGGCGCCAACGGGCTTGGCTCGGGCGTGCGGTTGGGTGGCGGGGAGTTCGATCGCGACGTCGCCCTCGCGGGCCGCGTCTACTGCAACGTCATCGCCCTGGATGACGACATCGAGCCCGGCGATCTGCTCACAACGTCCAACGTTCCCGGCTATGCCATGAAGGTCCGCGATCACAGCCGCGCCCACGGCGCCGTGCTAGGCAAGGCCATGGAGTCACTGAAGAAGGACGAGAAGGGCCAGATTCTGGTCCTCGTCACCCTGCACTAGGGAAGGAGGACGTCATGAAGACGATCAAGCAACTCATGGTTCTCGTCTCCGTGCTTGCGGTCGTGATGTCGCTCCCCATGGCCCATGCCATCCGAGTGACAAGCGACGAGGCGCGGAGGGTGGCGGAGAACTACATCAAGCTGACCATTGCGAAGGACGGCTCCTGGGGAGGGCACGAGACGGCACGCGTCACCTCCATCGAGCCGTTTCGCCAGGGTGACCAGCTTCTCGGCTACTACTGCCCGGTCGAACCTGTGGGCTACTTCATTCTCGGCCTGTACCGGGAACTGGCCCCGATCCGGGCCTATTCGGTCCGCTCCAATCTTGATCCCTCGCAGACGGAGGGTCCGGCGGCCTTCCACCGAGACCGGGTGGCGGCGCTCTATCGCGGCATTGAGAGTTCAATGGGACGGTCGATCGATCCCGCGGAGGACTTTTCCTCGATCCTCCCAGCTGAGTTTCGCGCCGCTTGGGACGTCCTCGGAGATCCCAGGTTCGATGCGACGCCGTATGTCCAGGATCGCCCACAGCGCGCCGGAGCTGGCATCGACTACCAGGAGGGCGAGGAGCTGCTCAGGACGACCTGGTGGCAGGGTCCTCCCTTCAACGACCAGTGCCCGGATGGCGGTTGTGACTGGTCCCAGTATGGCGACTTCAACACAAACAAACTCGTGGGGTGCGCCGGCACGGCGGGGGGGCAGATCATGGCCTATTGGCACTGGCCCCCATACGGCGAAGGCTCGCTGTACGAGGACTCCTACGACTGGTCCAACATGATCGAGAAGGTCGCCTGGGACAGCACCGGCCAGCAGTTCTATGCCTGGAAGGCCGGGACATGGACTCCCATCACGCAGGCTCAGGTCGATGCGGTCGCAGAAGTGAGCTACGAGTATGCCAAAGCCATCGAGTCGTCGTTCGGCTGCGACGAGACCTCAGCCTACTTCAGTGAATGCGACAACGCGTTCGAGGACCATCTCCGCTACTGGGACCATAGCTCCAACCACCGCGCCGAGGATTACAGCTTCATGGACTACTGGATCATCCTGAGGGAGGAGTTCAACTACAACCGGCCCGTGTTCTACTACATCCCCAACCACTTCATCGTGGGTGATGGTTGGAAGGAGGAGTGGATCGATCATCCCGACTACGGCCTTGAGTACTACTGGATGCACATCGTCTACGGTTGGGGGGGAACCCATGACGGTTGGTGTCCGCCTCAGGAGATTCCCGACAGCAACTGGAATGAGGAGGGCTTCCTGAAGAACAACGCCCCGGAGGGGATGATCGGGAGCATCCTGGACGAAAACTACCCGCTGGAGCCCAGCTTCCCCTACCGCTACTTCTACAGGGACGTTGAGTGGCCCTCCGGGAACTTCGAGGCGGGGCACATGCTTCAGTTCCTGGGATCAGGGTTGCTCATGACCAGTGTGCCGGCGGGGCCGGATTTCAACATCGTCTTCAACGGCGCTCCGGGCGCCGAGACACTGTTCTACCTCTACGGGGATCCCGTGGGCGAGTCGCGGATCCGCATTGAGGACGGGCAGATCGTGCTGCACGACGGAGGACAGCTCGCCGTCTTCTAGGCCGGCCGCTGCAGACAGCGGTCCATGAGGAGGGAGATCATGAACAAGCTGGGAATGCATTCGAGTGCACTGCTCCTGTGCGGGCTGGCCCTGACACTCGGCGGCCTCGCGGTGTCTGCCTTCGCGCAGCTCACCATCGACTGGTACACGATCGACGGTGGCGGGCACACGTTCAGTACGGGTGACACCTACTCTCTGGGAGGAACGTGCGGACAGCCTGACGCGGGCACGCTGGGCGCCGGTGGCCTCCAGCTCAACGGGGGATTCTGGCTGGGCGGCACCCCGGCCAGCGGGATCCCCGATTGGCCGGAGGACTACGAGGACGGACAGCCGGACATGCCAGTCGCATTCCGCGTCATCGCCCCGCTGTGCAACCCCTTCAACGTGGAGACGGGCATCCAATTGGACCTGCCGATCTCGCGGCTCGTCGAGGTGCGGGTCTTCGACTACAGCGGGCGCTATGTGACGACCTTGCACGAAGGCACGATGCCTGCGGGGAGGCATCACTTGACGTGGAACGCAGTCGATCGCGACGGCCGGCGGGTTGCCAGCGGCGTGTATCTGCTCCAGGTGCGGGCCGGCGACTCCGTCACGCGCAGGCGCGTGGTCTACTTGAGGTAGACGCCGCGGACGAGTTCACCAACGCTTGAGTTCCATCCCAACTACTTGAGGATCCACGTCTCCGGGTGCTCGTTGACCCAACGCCTCCAGGTCGTCAGTTCTGAGGGCAACGGGTTGAGCTTCCGACCGGCGAACTCCCCGGAGATGCATAGGAACCGATCGGTCCCATCTCCCTCTCCGACCGGGTGCCACAGGCTCTCCGTTTCGTAGTCATAGAGCACGAAGGTGTATTGGTAGGTCCAGCCGCTCGCAGCGAGGGTGAGCGTGCGGCCGTCGATCTCACGGCTGTTCACGACAGCCAGGTCCTTCAGCGGTCAGTACGTGGCGGCGAAATGCAGGTCGCTGATGCGATCGTTGACGACCTCGTGCCCGGCGATCTCGGTGACGGGATAGGCGCGCATGTCTTCGCCGGCAATCATGCCGAGCACGCGAAACGTCGCGGGCTCCGGGTATCCCTCCTCTCCGGGTCGGATGAAGTCGGGATCGACGATCGGCGGGATCGCATTCGGGCCGAGTCCGAAGTTGAAGTCTTCCACGCGAAATCCAAACTCCTTGATCGCGTAGGTCACGTCCCACTGCTTGCCCGTGCGATCCGTGATCAAGACCCGTTCCCCCTCACCGTTGGAATCCGAGTCCGTGACCCGAGAGCCAGGATCCGAGTCCGAACAACTGAGAGAGATCAGAGCCACCGCAAACGGAATCAGCCAGATAGCCATTCTGCTTCGTATCATGGTCAGTCCCTCCTTTGCGATCGGTGTGCGATCCGACCCGGGCTGCTAGCTCGAGTGAACGCTAGGCGACGCCACCGCCGGTTCCGCGTCGAATGCCTCTGCGGAATCCTCACGGAAGCGGAGCAGCACGTAGACGGCGCCCAGCATCAGTCCGTAGAGGAGGTGTCCGAACAGACTCGACAGCATTTGGCTGGCCGCTGCGAGGTTCCAGTTCACCCCGAGACCCATGCCCGTGAAGAACGGCATCAGCGTCAGCGGCCCGAGCAGCCACCAGACGGCGCCGAAGAGCAGCCCATAGGCGATGCCGCTACGCACACCCCGAACGAACCAGTTGAAGAGGATGGCGAAAGAGATCCCGATCGCACCGCTGATCAGCATATGGACAACAAAGCCCGCCGTCGCAGTCGGGATGCCGATCATCTTGCCGATCATCGGGAGCATGCCCATCATCCCCATCATGACGCCGAAGACGACTCCGCCACCCAGACCGCTGATGAGACCATGTATGAAGTTCCTGTGGTTCATCGCATTGCCTCCTTTTGCGCTGTGCTTTCCCGAGCACCATGAGTGCCGGATCGGGACGAATTCTTACAGGCGGTGCCAAGAAGAAAAGGGGATGCGACGCGCGTGGCGGTTCCCATTTGCTCTCGCTCCGGCGCTCGGCTAGGCTGAAGTTACGGACGCCAGCAGCAGCCACTCATCCACTGCTGCCCAGCGCAACGGAGTGTCGATGGCCAGAGAGGATCCCGATCTCACCCGGCGGATTCGAGCACGCGAGACGGATGGGATCCGATCCGTGGTGCGGGCCAATCTGCCCGTCATGATGCGTGCGGCGCGCGCGGCGGGGCTTGATAGCGATCGCGCAGATGACGTAGCCCAGGACGTGTTCGTCACCTTTGTCGAGAAGGCTCACACCTTCGACGGGCGATCCCGAGTACGTACATGGTTGTTCGGCATCCTCTATAGGAAGATCCAGGAAGCCCGTCGCCGCGTCCGTCGCGACGAGCAGATGGTAGAGATCGACAAGATCATGGAGACCCGCTTCGAGGCGAATGGCAGCTGGGCCCGCCCCCCCGCTGCGGCGGACGAGCGACTTCACACCGAAGACCTCCGCCGGCAGATGGAGGCGTGCCTTGAGGAACTGGCCGATCGCCACCGTGCCGCATTCCTACTACGGGAGGTCGAACAACTGAGCACGGATGAGATCTGTAAGATCCTCGATGTCAACGTCAACCACTTGGGAGTGATGCTCTATCGAGCGCGCAATCGTCTTCGTGAGTGCCTCGAGGCAATGGGATTGAGAGGAAGCCGCGATGCTGTCCTGTAAGGACGTGAGCACGATCCTGGCCACCGACGCGCTTGAGCAGGCTCCGTGGACCCGGCGGGTGTCAGTGCGACTTCATCTGCTGATGTGCCGGCACTGCCGCCGCTACAAAGCGCAGCTCTCCGCTATGGGGGAGGCGGCAAGAGACCTTTGGGGGACCTTGCGGGACGATCACGTAGCCGAGGAGAGGATTGAGAGTGCGGTCCTCGCTCGGGCCAAAGAGCTTCGAAATCAGTTGGAATAGTCCGATCTGGCAAGTCGTCGGGTCGCCGTCGGAGCGGCGCAGACCGCTGCGAAGCGCGAACGGACGCCTGATGGAGAACATCGTCCAGCACACGGCACCGCTCAATCTGGGCAATTCCGGAGGTCCCTTGGTGGACTCCCGCGGTCGCATCGTCGGCATCAGCACCGCGATGATCGTGGCTCGGCTCACTCCTAGGTTCGGGTTTGCTCGATCCCAACCGATGGAGCCGGAGAGAACCGCCGCTCTCTTCTCAACTACCCACTATGCTGGGGACATCCGCAAAGCACGGCAGATCCCGGTTATCACGGAGCCCCTTGGTCTGGCGTTGATCGTCCCGCTCTGGTATTGATCCCCCAACAGCAGTATCCTGTTGCCAGTTGCGGTCTGTGGGGGGTGGGGCATTCAGACTCATGTGCGGCGGGTTCTCGTTCATTGGTGCGAGAGCGGGAGGGAATGACAAGGGATTGGGGGAATTCCAGATACCAAGTATGTTGGACGACCCAAAAGGAACCTCTGCGTAAATACCAGAGAATTCGATCTTGACTTATAACGTTATCCGACATAGAATGTTCGCATGATCCGGTCCTTTAGGTCACGGGATGCCGAAGCGCTCTTCAACCGACGACCCGTTCGGCGACTTCCGCCGGACATTCAACGCGCTGCCCTGAGAAAGCTCAGAATGCTCAATCGAGCCGAGACTCTCCAGGACCTACGCGTGCCTCCGGCGAATCGCTTGGAGGCCCTGAAAGGCGATCGGCAAGGCCAGCGCAGTATTCGGATTAACGACCAATGGCGCATCAGTTTCCGTTGGGAACGAGGGGATGCCCATGACGTCGAGATCGTCGACTATCATAGGGGGTGATTCGAATGGCGAAGAGAAAACTGGATCCAGTCCATCCTGGGGAGATCCTCCTTGAGGAATTCCTCAAGCCGATGGAACTCAGCCAGAACCAGCTTGCACGCGACATACATGTCTCCCCCCGTCGCATCAACGAGATCGTACTCGGCAAGCGTGCCCTCACCGCGGATACAGCGCTTCGTTTGGCGTGCTACTTCAAGATGTCGCCGAAGTTCTGGCTCGGGATCCAGATGGATTATGAGCTTGATGTCGAGTCGGATCGCTTGGGAGACCGCCTTGAGAAGGAAGTGGGTCGGTATCGGAAGGCTGGCTGACCCGGATAGCCCGGCGACAGGTCGTCCAACAATCGGCTGCACCGGATTCGCTTCGCTCACCGGTGAGCCGTGCGTTATGCGCGCTTGACTGGATTCGGCTGCTATGACTTCGAGGACTATCCGAAAAACGTGGGAGGAGTTCTGGGGCGCGTTTCTGATGCTGCGCTGCCATCAGGACAGTCCTGAACGTTGGAGTAGACGGCAAGCGCGGGCCGATTGGCTCTTCACCAATCTAACCCTCCGCCCCGATATTCGAATCCTGGACCTTGGCTGTGGATACGGCATTCTCGACATCTGTTTGGCCCAGCGGGGGGCGAAAGTGACAGCCGTTGTCAGGATCGCCTCCGTTCTTGACGCCGCCCGGCAGGAACCAGGCTCCGAGAAGGTGAACTTCATCCTCGGCGATCTCAGGGGGCTTTCCATCAGCGAAACCTCGTTCGATGTTGTGCTCATGCTCGAGCTGGCTGGCCTCCTAGGAATGGCCGACGATGTGTCTCTTGTTAGAAGAGCCAAGCATTGGCTTAGGCAGCACGGGCTGTTGGTCCTCGATTGTCCCTCAACTCCGGAAACACCTGAGGGCCGAACACGCCAGCTATTCGACGACGGCGTCCTTGAATATCATTGGACCTTCGATGTAACCACCCGGCTTCAGCACATCGTGCCTGAGTTTCGGATGACATCCGGTGAGACGATTGAGCTTCATGATCCTTATGACCCATCACAGCAGGACCACGTGGGAGTACTCCGATACTTGTACCCGAAGGATGAGATGGTAGATCTGCTGGTGGAGGCCGGTTTCAGTGTGCGAGAAGTGGCGCCTAGCTGGCGTGAGGGATACTATCTGCTCATCGGTGAATCGGGCGCATAACAGCCGCATGATCGCGCCGAGCGAAGCTCGGGGCGTTGGGATAGGGACAGTGTCCCTTGAAATTCGTCAATGTCACCCAGCGGGTGCGTCTGCCATCGGCAGGCAAGTCCCGTCCGGCCAAAGGGAAGCCACCAGGCCGGAAGCCGACCCGAAGTGCGATCTCTGAGAGGAGGTGTGCGAAGCAGAGGGAAGGCGAGTGCGCAGGCCGCGCTATTGAACCCCGAAATATGTATAGTGGCGGGCATTAGGATAGGCGTC
>JAUWTE010000221.1 GCA_030609765.1 Acidobacteriota bacterium | reverse complement strand
CGGCATTCCGCGCGGCATGCTGAGCTACGCGCACGTGGTGCGCGAGGATCCGGAACGCCCGGGCATGCTTTACCTCGGCACCGAGAACGCCGTGTATATGAGCTTCGATGACGGCGGCAATTGGCTGCCCCTGCGCAACAACCTACCGCCTGCGCCCATTCACTGGCTGACCATCCAAGAAGGCTACGGCGACCTGGTGCTCGGCACCTACGGGCGAGGCTTCTGGATTCTCGACGACCTGTCGCCGCTGCGGCAGCTAACCGGCGACGTGCTGGCGAGCGACGCGCACCTGTTCGCCCCACGCCCCGCCTACCGGCTGTTACGACGCAGCCTGCCGGGCGAGCGGGTTCGCGGCAGTGGGCCCAGCTTCGTCGAAGACCCACCCTACGGAGCGCCGATCAACTACTACATCGCCGACGACGCCACCGGTGGTGACGGCGCCGAGGGCGGCGATGGCAGCGACGGCGGTAACAGCGGCAGCGGCGGCAATGGCGGTAATGGCCGCAACCGCGGCGCGACGATCACCATTCGGGATGAAGCGGGCAACGCGGTGCGTACCTTCCGCGGTACCGCCCACGCAGGCATCAACCGCGTCTACTGGAACCTGCGGCACGAGGAATCACCTCCGGTCAAGCTGCGCACCCCGCCGCTCGGCCACCCCGGCGTGGCCTTCGGTCCCGACAGCATCCGCTACAACGAAGATGGGTGGCGGGAGCTCGACGTCGAGGGAAGCGGCGGCAACGGCCCGCTCGCCGTGCCGGGCACCTACACGGTCGAGCTCGAGGTCGGCGGCAGGCAACTCACCACGAGCCTCGAGGTGATCAAGGACCCCACCTCGGCAGCGAGCGAAGAGGAAATTCTCGCACAGATCGACCTGGCGCTGCGCATCCGCGAACAGGTGAATGTGCTGACCGAAATGGGCAATTCCATCGAGTGGATCCGCAAGGAAATCGACGATCTGGAGGATCTTGTGCGCGGCCATTCCGACATGGCCGAGGTTGAGGAAGCCGCTGCCGCGTTCGATCAGAAGCTCATCGATTTGGAGCGCGAATTCTACATACTGCGAACCACCGGCGCGTCGGAAAACCTGCTGCGCTTCCCGGCCGGTTTGTTCTCGCACTTCAAGATGCTCGGTCGCTACGTCATGACCGGGGACGCGCTCCCTTCGCCATCGAAATACGCGGTGTTCGACGAGCTGTCGGGACGGCTCGAGCGTTTCCGCGAGATCTACGGAACGTTGGTTGTGACGGACTTGGAGGAATTCAACGCCCTCGCGCGGGCCCATGGGCTGGCGGGTGTGTCCGTACCACCAAAGGACTGAACGCCACGGCTCCTGGGAGCCCTGAAGTAGACTCGGGAGCCTGAAGTAGTTTCAGGAGATCAGGAGCCCTGGGGTCGATATGGAGCCTACTAAGAATTTACTACTGTCTTACTGGTAATAAGCTAGTAAAAAGACCGAGGGTAGTGTGAACGCCCCCCCGCTCCCCGACCGTCCGAGGATGGACTCCGTGAAATATCGCCGCGCCGCCATCGAAATCGAATCGCCGGAGGAATACGGCTACGACCGTATTGACTGCAACCTCGCCGAGAGCTCGTTCACCGACGGGCGCCTCGGGGAGCTCGGCGAGGGCATCGAGGAATTGGTGCTGCAATACGGCGATCATCTGGGGAAGCCCGAGTTGCGCCGGATCCTCGCTGAAGACGCGGGCGTCGACCCTGGCGACGTGATGCTGACCGTCGGCGCCGCTGGGGCGCTGTTCATTGTGGCCAGCTCGTTGCTCGACGCCGGCGATGAGGTCGTCGTCTGCTTTCCGAACTACACGACGAACCTCGAGACGCCGCGCGCCATCGGGGCGGAGATCCGCAAGCTGGAGCTGCGCTTCGAAGAGGGTTTCCGCGTGGACATGGACGCCCTCGCCGGAATGGTCAGCGATCGTACCCGCCTAATCAGCCTGACGACTCCGCACAACCCGACCGGCACGGTGCTGAGCGAAGCGGAGCTGCGCCGAGCGGCGGAGATCGCCGAGGAATGTGGCGCCTGGCTGTTGGTCGACGAAACCTACCGAGGGCTCAGCTACGTCGGCACGCCCCCCAACGCCGCTTCGCTCTCGCCGCGGGCGATCAGCATCTCGTCGCTGTCGAAGACCTGGGGCCTGCCCGGCTTGCGCCTCGGCTGGATCCTGTGCCGCGACCCGGACCTGAAGGAGCTCTTCCTCGCTGCCAAGGAGCAGATCCACATCTCGACCTCGGTGCTCGACGAGGAAATCGCCTGGCGTTACCTGAAAGACCGCGATCATCATCTGCGGCGCATCCGCGGCGTCATCAACGAGCGTTTCGCCTGTGTGCGCGACTTCATGTCAAGGCAGACCGACCTGGAGTGGGTCGAGCCCGAGGGCGGCGTGATCGCGTTTCCAAGGCTGCGGGGTGAGATCGACGTGGACCGTTTCTACCAGCTACTGAACGACGAATACGGCACGTTCGTCGGCCCTGGCCACTGGTTCGACATGGACCGGCGCTACATGCGCATCGGCTACGGCTGGCCTGAGGCGGAAGAGCTGGCCCGCGGCCTAGACAACATCACCAAGGCGGCGGCTCGAGCGCGCGGCTGACGACGCTGCGCGTTCTGATTGGCGGCCCGCTGCTTTGGGCATCTGGGCGTTGACCATTACCCAGGTCGGGATGCCCGTGGCAGGCGCGGATTCTGCTGTTGGGCAAGCGAGTGGCCCGTCACCAGACGCTCAGAGGGCGGTGATAACACCGAGCCCTGCAACCCTCCCTCTGAGGTGGAATGTGGACTATGTGGCGTACCAGGACGGGACCTACTCCGACGCCTACTGCACCAGCGTTATCGTCATGCGGAACGTCGGCCCGGATGACATCACCGTCCAGGTAGAGTGGTTTCACCTCATATCGGGCTCGCTGGGTCACTACGAGAAGCTCGTGCCAGCAGGTTCTTCCAGAAACATCGTCGCGAACAATACCGTCAGGTCCCGACCATTCACCGGAGGCGCGAGCGCTGGGTTCGCGGAGTTTCATGGCCACGCGAATGTCCACGCGGACGACCCCAGGGTGCATGTGTCCTCATACATGGTCTGCCGCGATGAGACAGGTGCTTCCACCAACCTCCTGTCAGTGAACTCCATCGGGGCCTCTCCTGTCGGGGCCACCCTGCAGTACTTCCAGGCCGGGCTGCCGGCCGAGTGGACGCCGCCTGTGGCTGAGCCTGATAATTGTCGTGTTAGATTGAGGTTATCGGCCAATAGAGTTCAGATCGCCTCGCTGCTGCTGCAGTGACGAAGCTGGTGTAGGGACCCGGAGGAATTGTCATGTCCCAGAGAACTGCCGGTCGGAGGTTGTGGTGGTGCGGGCTCGTCATGCTGATCTGCGGGTCCAGCAGCGTCTTGCTCCAGCTCATCAAACCTGGCCGCTTCTTCTACCCCCTGACGATTTCAAGCGCCGGGGTAGCAATCGGGGGACTCATCTACATGATCTGGGCGCCCCGGTTTGCCCCCCGAAGCTCTGATGACTGACGTTTTTGTTCGCCGCGACCGCCGTCATCGGGTTGATTCAGGTGGTCCAGTTCTGGAAAGCTGAATAAGAATCCGGCCTAGCCAAGGGCCGGGACGAGGCGCTCGCTGAAACAGCCTCTTCGCTCCCCGAAGGAGAGGTAGCGGTGAAGAGCGCGCATGAAACGTCGCGCCGAGCCCGCCGCCGTGTGTCCTGTCTCCCTGCTGCCGCATCCTTTGCATCCAACATAGGGGTCGCGCTGGGCGTCACCCTCATTGTGGCGGCTCTTGCCGCGCCGGCCGGGTGTGGTGAGAGCCCCACAGCGCCCGAACAGAATGTTGGGCAATCCCCCATGCAGCAATGCCTGGCACGGGCCGTGTTCGGCGACCCGGCAGACTCGGAGTACATCCTCCCCTACCCCGTGGGTGCGTCATATCCGTTGCTGCAGACTTATTGCGGCCCGCAAAACCACGGCAATGACAACCAGCTCGCTTACGACTTCACAATTCCCTTCGGCGACCCGGTGATCGCCTCACGCGCCGGGACGGTGGTGCGTGTCATGGACAGCTATGCCGACGATGACCGCCTCGGCTCCCATAACAACCACATGTTCATTCAGCATGACGACGGTTCCACCGCGATGTATGCCCACCTCGTGCAGCACAGCGTCACTGTAAGTGAGGGCGAACGGGTCGAGCAGGGCCGGCTCATCGCGCTGAGCGGCACGTCGGGGGGATTCGTGGCGGTACTGCACTTCCGTGTCTACCGTACATGGCCGAACCGCGAGGGCGACGACCTGCCCGTGGTCTTCCGCAATGCCGACGGCCCGCTACTCGACTCCAGCCGGCTCCTTCAGCAGCATGTGCTCCAGGATCGCTAGCCAGGAGCCGTCGGCCTGCCGTCTGAAAACCCAGAGTGAATCGTTCTCAGTGACGACCGTCTCGCCGCCAACCCAGGGGGTCGTCGTCTGCCGGTCGGAGCCCCTCGCGAATGCCAGATCTCCGACGACCTGAACCTCAGCGACCGAGGGCTCCCACCGCGTTGTGTTCTCTTCGAGGTAGTCGCGCCAGATACCAGTCATCGTGTCCAGCCCGACGAGAGCGTCTCCGCCGGGCGGCATCTGTATGAACTCTTCAGCAAAAAGGACGAGGTTGTTGTCGAGATCGCGCGCGTTCCACGTCTCAGCCATGCGTTCGATCGACTCGTAGATGACTGCGTTCTCATCGGGAGACGATGCCAGCGTCGGCGGAGCTACATAGACCGACGCCCGTGCAGCTCCTTTCGGTACCCAGTACTCGAAGATCATGGGCCAGGAGCCGTCTGCCTGCCGTCTGAATATCCAGAGTGCGTTGGCTCCCGTGACGCCCGGCTCGCCCCCTCCCTTCGGAGTGACCGTGTCCCTGGTGATGCCCCTCGCGAATGCCAGATCTCCTACAATCTGAACCTCGGTGATCGCCGGTTCCCACAAGTCTGTGTTTGCCTCGAGGAAACCCACCCAGACGGCGTTGACCGCATCCAGCCCGACGCGGGCAACTTCGCCAGGCGGCATCTGTGTGAACTCTTCCGCGAAATACACGGCGCTAGCCTCGAGGTCCCCCGAGTTCCACCTGGCCGCCACGCCTTCCATCGTCTCGTAGATGAGGGCGTACTCGTCGGTCGATGACGTCGCAGGCTCCTCTGCCGGCTGGCAAGCGAGCACAACCGCCGCGAGAAGGACCACTCCTATCCAGACTCTTGACATGATGAGCCCACCTCCCGTGAAACTGAAAACGCAGATTGTGGAATCTCAAGTCAGAAGCTAGCAAATATGAGGAAAGCAAACAACGGACCTTGCACCTCACGTAACGTGAGGGTTTATCTTGCTCCGGTGGAAGATGCTCGCGGCCAAGATCGGAGGCGCTTCGAGAACCCGAGGCGACGGCGGGCGGGGGCGCATGTACCAGCAGGAGGAGTCGGTTCGCCAGCGCACCGGCCTCGACGCCGAGATCATGGAGTACATCGGCAGAGCGGGCGCGGCGGGCAGCAGGTAGGCACGCCTCGCCAGACGTACTCGCCGGACTGGTTGGTCAGGCTTTGTCGGGCTGACCTGCACGGACATCCCCAGCGTGCATGGAGGCCAGAAAGATCCCCGTGATCGGGGCGAAGAAGAAGCCCAAGAAGAACCAGCCCCAAGCACTGCGGCCGGAGCTCTTCGCCCAGGTAGCGCAGTAAATTCCAAACAGGAAATTCACATATCCGATCGATGCATATCCAGGTTCCACGTTATCCCTCCGCTGACGCAGGCTGACGAGATTCTCTGAAAAGGTGGCACAGCCCGAACGCGCCCCAGGCCGCGATCGTGAGCAGTACGACCCAGTACGGTGTCTCGCTGGGGACGAGCCACCCGGGCGCGCCCCTAACCGCGACGATCGCCGCGAGGCACGTGATCGTCCAGTAGACGGTGAT
>JAUWTE010000096.1 GCA_030609765.1 Acidobacteriota bacterium | reverse complement strand
GCCGAGCAAGAGGGGGACGCCGATCAGAGTGACGGGATCCCCGGGCGCGATTCCAACCAGGAACTGGCCGATGAGCTGCGCCATACCATAGGCCGCACCGAGGCCTAGCAGTCCCCCCACAGCCACCACCGCCATCGCACCCCTCAGAACCAGGGCAATCACGGCCGAAGCATCGGCGCCCAGAGACATCCGGATTCCCACCTCGCGCGTGCGCTGCGACACTGCGAAGCTCACCACGCCATAGAGCCCAATCGTTGCCAGGCACAGCGCCATCGCGCCGAAGGTCCCCAGCAGCAGGGCCGCCATCCGAGCCGGGAAGAGCACGACCGACAGGTTCTCCTCCATCGTCTTGGTTTCCATGATGAGAAGGTGGGGGTTCGTCTCCCGCACCATTCGCCTCAGCATCGCGGCGATCTCGGGCGGCTCCGGCCGGCCTCTGGCGACCAGATAGAGGTCCCCGCCCTGCCGTTGCGCGATCGGGAAGTAGATCAGGGGCTGCGGCGCTTCCCCGAGAGTATCGACCTTGACGTCTCGCACCACACCGACGACCTGATATCTCCGCTCTCGCGACGTCGAGAGGATCTCCTTGCCGAGCGGATTATCGCCGGGCCAGAAGGTGCGGGCCCCCGCCTCGCTGATCATGATCACCCACGGCGCCCCGGGTCGGTCCTCATCCGTGAAGGCGCGCCCCGCCGCAAGAGGGATGCCCATCGTCTCGAGATACGCGGTGTCCACATTGGCACTCGGAGTGCGCTGGTTGTCCGCGCCCGGCGGTGGCTCGACGCCGGGAACATGGAACAAATAGTTGCTGCCACCCATCGCCAGAGGGATGTCGTTGGTCACCGTCACGGAATCGATCCCGGGCAGAGCGCGGGCTGCCTCGACCAGTTCCTGGGTTACGGTCGCTAGCTCGGCGCCCGGGATGCCACTGGCCAAAAGGTCGAGATAAACAATTCCGGCCTCACGCGTGCCGAATCCCGGGTCGACGTTCTGCGCTGCCCCCAGGCTGCGCAGGAAAAGCCCACCGCCGACGAGAAGCACCATCGACACCGCCACCTGCAAAGCGATCAGGAGGTTCCTCAGGCCGAACCGTCTCTGCCGCCCCGTTCCCACCTCGTCCCGTAGCGTCGGTGCAACGGCGGGTTTCGTGCTCTGCAGCGCCGGCGCGAGCCCGAACAGCACTCCCGTGAGGGTGGCGACCCCCAGCGTGAACAGCAGAACGGTGCCGTCGATGCCGAGCTCGAGGGTGAAGGTGACCGGAAGCGGCGGGCGAAAGCCCATCAGCAGGCTGAGGGTCCACTGCGCCACCAGTAGACCCGCAGCGCCTCCGAGCATCGAGATCAGCACTGTCTCGGTGAGGAGCTGCCGCACCAGCGTGCCGCGCCGGGCACCCAGCGCCAGCCGCACAGCGATCTCCTTGCGGCGTTCCGTTCCCCGGGCCAGAAGGAACGTAGCCAGGTTTGTGCACGCCAAAAGCAGCACCAAGCCCACTACCGTCATCAGGAACACCGCCGCCGAGCTCTAGACAGAGTCGATGTCGGGGTTCAGCACCACGTCGCCGGCCGGCAACAACCGGTACGATCGACCCTCGTTGGTCTCGGGATAGGCCTCCTGGAGCCGGCCGGCCAGCGTGTCCATGTGTGCCCGGGCGGCATCCAGAGACACTCCCGGCGCGAGCCTCGCCAGCACGCTGTGCGAGCGATTACCGCGGCTCCGGAAGCGGCCCTCCTCGCTGCTCGGCGTCGTGACCGGCGACATCATCTCGGGCACGAACACGTCCGCCGCGAGGCTCTGGGTCATGACGCTTTGCAGCCACTCAGGCGCCACCCCCACCACCGTGAAGGGGCGTCCCGCCAGCCGGATGGTCTGCCCGACGATCGCCGGATCGGCGGCAAACGCCCGCTCCCAGAAGTCGTGTCCCAGCAACACCACCGCATGGGTGCCCGGTGTTTCACCCTCCTCAGGAAGAAAGGTGCGACCCAGCGCCGCCTCGATGCCGAGCATCGGAAACAGGCTCTGGGTTACGTTCTCACCGATCACCCGCACGGTCTCGTCCTCGATGTCGACCCCCGAGAAGAAAACGTCGAAGGTGCCGACCTCGGTGAAGACATCGTCCATGGCCCGTATGTCGAGAACGTCCGGATAGGCGTTACTGCCGTGCGGATCCCTTCCTCTGACCGCCGTGAAGACGCGTACCAGCTCGTCGGGCTCGTCGAAGGGATAGTCGCGTATGAACATGGCGTTCACGACGCTGAAAAGCGCCGTGTTGGCGCCAATCCCCACGGCCAGCGACAGCACGGCGACGGCCGTGAACCCGGGGTTTCGGGTCAGGTGGCGGAAGGCATAGCGGAGGTCCTGTAGGAGGCGGTCCATGGCTCATCCCCCAGGGAGCGTTGATGGCCTGAGATCTCTAATGAGAATACGACCCGCGCCGATCAAAGTTCCAGGCAGACTTGATGTCCGCACTGTGGCCTACGCACCGCCTGCCGTGCGGCCCTCAGCCAGGTCCTGATAGAGCCGGTTCAGGCGGGTACGGCGGACATCGGCCGTGATGCCGAACACGCCACCGAGCAGCCCTACGAAGGCGCCGCCGCCCGCGCCCACCCAGATGGCGGCGTAGAGCCAGCCCTCAGGATCCCGCGCCAACAGCACTGGAGGTACGGAGAACGCCAGCATCGCCATCGTGCTCACGGCGAACCAGCCCCAGATCTTGAAGCGCCGCAGGCTCTCGTATCCCTGCGCCAGCTCAGGAGAGCCGCCGACGTCCATAGGTTCCCCCTCCAGGACAGAGAGCCGGGTGCTGAACCTACCCATGAGCAGCCATCCGGCGCCAAAAGCCGAGAACATCAGAAACCAGGCGGTGCTCCATTCTGTCTGCCCACGGAGGAAGGGCCAGAGCGCGAGGACGAACAGCGCCAGGCACAGTATCCAGGCCAAGAGACGAGCGATGGCCAGCCCAGGTGGCGCCACGTCACGCCTCTCGAGCGTCGCAGTCCTCGCCGCCGGGCGCTCGGTCATCTTCCAGCCGCGGTCCTTCGCCTGCAGCAGCGGGACAGTTATCGCGAACCACAGAGGGAACGCCAGGACCCAGAGAAAGGACGCGCCTCGCGGCGAAGCGAAGAAATAGAAGCCGAGGAAGAAGAGCACGGCAGCGGCTGTTCCCAGCCAAAGTCGTTTGCGCAGCATGGCGACACGTGCGACGGTCGCCTGCGGGTCAGGGTCCCTCTGATCGGGGTGGCTGCGAACGAGCAGCGAGAAGATCAGAGGGAACAGGATCATAGACAGCGGAAAGAAAAAGTCGAAGTACTTCATCGGTTGTCACCCTTTTCCGGCCACAAGGCGCTCGACTCCTCGGCGATGAGGCGCTTCATGTCGGCCGCGGAGAGACCGGCCAGCCGGGCGTCGGCGAGAACAGTGCGGATTTGTGCTCCGAGTCGCTCCAGGACACTCTCGGCGGGCTCACGAGGGGTCTCGCGCGCTGCCTCCACCACCGTGCCCCTGCCGCGCCGGGTGCTCACCAGCCCCGCGGCCTCGAGCTGCCGGTAGGCGCGTGCCACCGTGTTGAGGTTGATGCCCAGGTCGGCGGCGAGTTGTCGCACTGTCGGCAGCGCGTCGCCCGGAACCAGCTCGCCCATGGCGATCGCCTGACGGATCCCCGAGCGGATCTGATCGACCAGTGGCAGTGGTGAGTCCAGCCGTATCGTTAGCATAGATACTTTGTATCATACATTGATACAAACACGAAGCCCTAGAATTTTCTCATTGCTATTAGCGGGATATTCGGATACCGTTCGCGCCTTAAACCCAGCGAATCGTGGAATTTCCAGCAGCGAGCTGATCCGCGGCATTCGAGGAGGGAGCGAATGTTCCGTACCGACGCCAGCAAATACGCAATCCGTGCCGTCACCTATCTTGCGGGTCTCCAGGACCAGGAGGTTCCGGTTTCGGCGGCCGAGATCGGGAAGTTAGAAGAGATTCCGCCCTACTACCTGGCCAAGGTGATGCAAAGCCTCGCCCACGCCGGAATTGTCCGATCGACTCGGGGTCGGGATGGAGGGTTCACCCTCGCGCGTCCGGCCGAGGAGATTCACGTCCTGGAAATCATCGAGGCGATCGAAGTCACATCACACTGGAAGGATCAGTGCGTCCTCGGGCACAGCGAGTGCCATGAGGAAGTCCACTGCGCCCTGCACGACTACTGGCAGAAATGCCGCGAGTCGCTGATGTTCCATCTTGGGGAGGTAACTGCCGCTGACATGGCCAAGGAGTTGGAGCAAAAGAAGGCTCTCGAGTCCGCCGGGGAATAACCTCTCCGCACCCCGCTCGAGCGTTCCTACCCTCCCGCAGCGGGCTCGACTCCAGTTCGGCCCGCATCCCCCACCCAATACTCCAGCCAGTGGCACACCGGCTCGTAGCCGGTGTTGACTGTCATTACGTCCAGATCCCGCACCGTGGCGTAGGGCTTGTAGCGTCGAGCCCGCGCCAGATCGTAGAAGGTGTGGATCTTGGCCGGCTGGGAGACATAGTCGATCGCCAGCACCGGCTTCCCCGCGGCGGCGAACTCATCGAGCAGCGCAATTGTCTCGGTTTGCGGATCGAGCGGATTGTCGTTGTCGGCCGGCCCGAAAAAGAAGGTGTCCTCGGCACCGACACCGTCGATCACCTCGAAGTACCTCTGTTTCTGGGCGGCGGCCTCGGCGGCCGGGTCGGAGGCATCGGGGTAGGTCCAATCGGCGATCAGACCGGTGCCGTTCTGGGGAATCATGATGAAGCCCGGCACGCCCCGTGTCTGGCGCGCGTACTGGGCGAGCGCACGGACGAAGTCCACCATGTCGGCTGCCGAATCGCGGTTCGTGTCGTTACCACCGTTCTCCGTTGGTCCCCAATGCTCGAAGGCATCGATGATGTCCAGGTACACGCCGTCGAAGCCGGCGTCGATGATGCGATCCAGGTAGCTCTTGTCGACCCCGCTGATGTCGCCGAAGATTATCGCCTCCCACCCCGCCATCCAGTACTTCACCTTGTAGTTGTCGGTGAAGCCGGGGTTGGGTGGGCCGAGCCAGTCGGGTGCCGTGCCCGGGATCGGCTGGTTGTCGGGCCCGATCCAGTTGGGGTCGAAGTAGTAACGGTAGGATTCGGCCTCGCCAATACTCATGTAGGCGACCACCGGCCGGTCGCCGCAGGGGCCCTCCTTCAGATCCGCGATCTGCTGCGCGGTGAACTCCGATCCGCCGTCACCGAATTCGGAGTAGTCGATTACGAGCAGATCGAACTTCGAATCGCCGAGTGTCTGCAGCGACGCGTCATACCCCTGGAGCTGGTAGGTCCAGCTGTCGACGGCCAGGGGGATTCGGGAGGTGCGGCTTGCGCCGGCCGGACCAGGGGCAGCTCGACCAGGGGCGGCCGGAGAGACAGGCAGAGAACCGGCCAATATTACGAGCAGGACCAGCAGAATCCTGGCTCTCACTTCAAGCTAGCGATGAACTCACGCACCTGCTCGGCGTCGGGCGCGTCGGGCGCGAGCGCCAGATAGGTCTCGAGTTGCTCGATTGCCTCTGCCGGTTTTCCTGCCCGAGCGTAGGCGTTGCCAAGGCTCCTGTGAGCCTGTGGCATGTCCGACTGCGCCGCCACGCATCGCTCGAGAGCCGCGATGGCCCCATCTACCTCATCCACGGTGAGCAAGAGCGAGCCGAGATTGTAGAGCGCTGTGGAGTTTTCAGGCTGTAGCTCCGCAGCGTGGCCAAAATGCGCGATTGCGTGGTCATACTTACCTTGCTGATCACGCACGGTCCCCATTCCCATGTGAGCCATTACGTTGTCGGGGTCGAGCGCAAGCGCACGCCCAAAGGCTGCCTCGGCCCCCTCGGGCTGCCCGAGTCGCAGCCGCACCTGCCCGAGTGCCACGAGGGAGGAAATCAGGATCTCGTCCGGCTCCTCCGTGTTGCCGAACGCCAACACGGCCTCGTTCATCGACGATGCGGCTTCCTCGAGGCGACCCGATCGATAAGCCTCGAATCCTCTCTCATAGGCCTCCCTTGCCAGCGTGCGGCTAGCAAGGGGCAAGGTGAACTCGAGCCGATGCACGGTTCGTTCCCTGGAGAGCATGAGGACCTCCTCGTGCGGCATGTGGCCCTCCTTCACGATTCGAAGGTTGTATCTCACCTCCATCCCGACATGCGGCATCGTGAAGGCCCCCTGCGCATCTGTGGTTGCAAACAGTGGGTGCGCGTTGTCCGCCAGAGAGGCGACCAGCTCCAGCGTGATCTCAGCACCTTGGATCGGGTTGCCTTCCGGGTCCAAAACGGTTCCGCCGAGGATGACTTCGCGCTGGGCAGCTCGAGCCTCGTGGCGCGGCGGGACCAGATGGTCCGCGGAAGTTTCCATGGCGGACCAGATGATCAGCAGAGCGAATGCCAGTGCCGTAATGACCTTCATGCCCATTCCTCCAGGAGTCCGGCTAACGCCTGATAGGCGTGCCGGGAATCACGTCTTTGAGAAGCGGTCGGGCTCCTCTCGCGGCCAGCATGTCAGTTTCGTCGGGAAGCCGGGAGGACAACGAGTGGCGTCTGCAGCATCGCCTCTTCGTCCAGATTAGGATCGACCACGTGGATCCGAATGATGTAGTCGCCAGGCGGCATTCCGCGGATCCTGTGTGCAGCCCGATGGATGCCGACTCGATCTCTACCCATCGGCAGATCGGGGAGCACGGCGAGGCGCCTGCCGCCGTCCTGAGTGAAAATGTCGCCACCGAGAATCGGGTTCTTGCCGCCGAAGACCTCAACGTAGGTGAGAACCGTTTCATTCTCAGCGACGAGGGGGACGAGGAGGGGCTGCGGGGCCTTGTTGGATTCAGTGGCCATGATCAGCAGGTCGCTTGTGCTCCAGGCGTTAGATGCCTCGGGGACCTCCACTTGTACATGGGTAGCACCGATCTCTCCGCTGAGGTCGTCTTCGAGTGCGATGCGTACCTCATAGTCGCCCGGAGGAAGCGGCCACTCATGAATATAGACGGGCGCTCTCTCGAGGGACGATTCTCCCGCGTTCTTTGACGCGAGCGGACGCATTTGCTGATGAACTTCGTCGAGGACCTGGCCGTTGTCGTCCACGGCCACAGCGTGAAACACATGTGAAACACTCTCGGCCTCGGTCGAAAACGATCGCAGCTCGCCTGGGTCCTCCTCAGGTGCGACGACCAGCAGCACTACTGGCTCCCCGTCCGATGACCACTTGTTGAATGCCTGGGCGCGGAATGGAAGGCCCGAGACGGCTCCCGGAACGGCGAGGGCCGCATCGACCGCCAGGGACTTGCGTTCTTCAGGCGAGAGGTCGACATACCCCCTTCGTGCCCTCACGGTCAGACCGGGGCGGCGCACCTCGACGCTCAGCGAGTGGAATAGACCGTCACCGTGGGGCTCGGGCGGGGCGTAGCTGAGCAGGTAGAACCGGCTGGCGTCGAGATCAATGCTGGTGAGGGCCCGGCCTATCTGTGTGACGCCAATGTATGCCTGACCCCCGGTCTCCACCGCGGCTTCATACAGTGCGTCTTTCAATCCCTCGAGCGAGCTTTGCACGGCGGAGGAATCGAGTAGGTCCCTGACAGTGGGGTCTTGTACGGTCGTATCGATGGCGATCTGGCGCAACTCTCGCAGAGGCAGAGGATCGACCGTGTAGATGCTCACGTTGGCGCTGTTGGCAGCATCATGAAGGCGGCGCCGCCGCTCCAAGACCCGCGTATCGGCCGCCATGTACGAATAGTGTTCGCTGCCGGGTCTCCGCATGGTTTCCTGCACTCCCGTGCTCGGGGAGTCGCCCGGAGGTAGGACCTTGTTGTCAATGTACGCAGCTGTCAGAGCTCTGCCGGGACCGGCCTCCGTGATCTGGATCTCCGAAGAAACCCAGACGAGTGCAGTACGCCCGCGCCTGACCGATAAGGCGTTGCAAAACTGCGTCAGCAAGTCGAAGGTGCTCATGGCGCGCCCGCGTGATTCCGCCTCGATCGCTGTCAGCTCGTTCGTTGTCACCAGGTCATAGACAGCCATGCCCGAGCGATCGAGCGCCATCAGGTTGTCCGCCGTGCGGCTGAGCTCTGCCTGGATACCGAAGCGGGTCAAGGGAGCAGCCTTCACCTCGGCCGCCGCCTGCCGCAGCCTGCGGATGTCCCGGCTGAGCGGAGCGAGCTCCCGCAGTGTTCCTACCTCGTCGATCATGTAGACGGCTCGCGGGGTGCTCAGAGACTCGGTCTGATCGATCTGTTCCAACCAAGCCTGAGCAAAACGGTCCTTGTGCCTACGATCCAAGCCCGGGAAATCGACGAGGTAGATGATGGCGCCGAACTCACTGGTCATGGATGGCGCAACAGGCGTTGCGGCTCCCTCCGGCGCGGGCACTTCGGCCGCGCCCCCGTCGAGGTCGCCCGCCGCTTCAGCATCGGCCAGTGTCGCAACCGAGCCTCCCTGCAGGTCGACCACTTGGACGGTGAGGATCTGTTGCTCGATCTCGTCCTCGTACAGGACAAAATCCTCGGGGCGCAGATCAAGGACGAAACGGCCGTCATCATCGGTAACGATGACGTCCACCCGGACCCGGGCCACGGTAGCCCCGAATACGGGGAGCTGCTGCGTGGCGCGAGCCGCCATGGGCACCTGCCAGAAGACTGCCAGGAGAGTTACCACGGCCAGCGAGATCCGGCGCTGCGTCATAGGGTCTCCGCGGGAGCGCTGCGATTCCAGCACTTCAGACTACAAGAACATCATAGCGTCCCGCCCTGGCGAATAGTAATTCGTTCGAGACGAGGGCTCAGCTAGCAGGCCGTGGTGAAAGTGTGATGGGTCTGGTTACGCCGCCAAGGGTGCAGATGCTAGGCGCCGCGACGCAGGCGATGCCACTGCGCATCGTCGTGGAGCGGCAACACCGCAGATGCGCCCTTGGCGGCGTAACCCTCCGGGGAAGTGGGAGTTACGGGCGAATGGCGGCGT
>JAUWTE010000149.1 GCA_030609765.1 Acidobacteriota bacterium | reverse complement strand
CGTAGTTGCTCGTCACGAGCTCATCGTCGCCAGAGAGAATACGAGTCCAAACCTCATGTGCCGCACCGTGGAGCTCGTCGTCGTGGTCGAGCACCGCGTAGATCGCCGAGGTGTCGACGAAGACCGTCACGACCGGTAGGCCTCGCTCAGATAGTCGTCGTGTCTTCTTGCGACGTCCGTGGAGCCCGAGGAGAATCGGCCGGACGCGTCGAGCGCGCGCTGCCTCAGCTCTGCCACTGAGGGAGCAGCGCCCGCTTGCGTCAAGGCGTCGACGGCGCGCCGCACGACCTCTGAGATCGAGACATTCTCGCGGCTGGCTACGGCCCTCAACGACTCGATTTGCGCGGCCGTGAGCTGGACTTGTGTTCGTTGCATTGGGTTCATCTCCCGATGCCATCATGCTGTCATTACTATCATCATGCTACCTATATGACTGAGGTTGAGTCAACGGACGCCGTATCGCATTGCGGGCAGGCAAAGGGACCCAACCCAATAGGATGGCCACGGGCGGTCGTCAGGAATCGGCCCCACAAGCGAGCCTGAGCACTTTGAGCTGATTCGCTGTAGAGTTGGGCGAGCGCGAGGTCAAGCTCTACCGACGCGGTGACAGCCTTCGGAGAATCGTCATGGACCCGCTGCAGAGCCTCATCCAGGCGATCATCGTGATCGTCATTCTCTTCGCCCTGGCTCTTGTCATGCGCCGGCGTGGGGTGCTGACCGAGGAGCACTCTCAGATTTTGGCGCGGGTCGTTACGGACCTGTTTTTGCCGGCCATTGTCTTCGTGACGCTTGCGGGCCGACAGGTTCACCTGAGCCAATTGGGCCCAGCGTTGGTCATGTTGGGCCTGGAGCTCACCGCAATCGCCATCGCCTGGAGCGCGAGCGCCCTCTTGCGATTCGACAGAGCGCACCAGGGCGCCATGGTGTTCTGCGCCGCTTTCGGCTCATCGACATTCCTGGGCTACTCGCTGATCACCCAGATGTATCCCGACAACCCTGAAGCCATGACCGAAGCGGTGCTGATCTCGGAGATTGGCGTGGGTTACACCATCTTCATCCTCGGACCCATTCTGGCGGCCTACTTCAGCTCTCAGGAGTTGGACGCGAGGGCGCGATGGTCAACTGCCCTGGGCTTCTTCAAGTCCCCCGTATTTTTCGCCCTGGTGATCGGACTGCTGTGGGGAGTTCTACGCCTGCCGGGAGAAGAAAACATCTTCCTGGCCCCCGTGTTCCGAGCGTGTCACGTGCTGGCAGCGGCGTTGACCCCGGTGGCCATACTCTCGATCGGCCTGATGTTCAGGGTGCCAAAGGTACGCACGATCCTCGTTCCATTGGGGATCGTCATTCTCATCAAGCTGCTGCTCAAGCCCCTGGCGGCAGGCTATGTCGCGACACAGTTGAGCTTTCCCACAGAGTGGACCGACGTACTGGTCATTCTGGCGGCGATGCCCCCCGCCATCTTGGGCCCGATATTCCTCAAGCGGTACGGAGGAGACGCATCGGTGGCCCCGGCACTGCTGCTGTCAGCCACGATCGTGAGTGGGGTAACCCTCGCGGTGGTCTTCTCGCTGATCACCGGTTCGTAGCGGCGCTCACATCACTCGCGCCATCAATTCGCGCACGGTCGTCTGGGTGAGCTCGCTGTCTTCATACAGGGTGACTGGCGCGGAGTCATCGAGCAGTTCTGCGTGACCCTCGAGAAGGTCCGCACGACTAATTTGCCCCAGGCACCAAACCGCCATACCTCGTGCCTGCGGGTCGGACTGATCCAGGCTGGCTTCGATCGCCGGCAAGACCTCGTCGATCGTGCCGGCCGCAAGCGACCCGAGTCGTCCGATGGCCCAGAGGATTCCTGGGCGGAAATGATCGAGGTCCTCATCCGCCATCTCATTGATGAGCGTGGCAGTGATGGAGATGTAGGAAGAGAATTCCGAGGGTCTGCGACGAACAATCTCCGCCATCGCCTCCGGAGCATGCCAGCAGACGCCGCCGGATTCCTCGCTCAAGAGCCAGAACAGGCTGCGGAGCTCCTCGATCACAGCATCCGGATTCTGGTCAGCCAAACGGTCGGCCACCACGCCCATGGCTTCGACCGCCCTCCAGCCGACCAACCGATCCCGGTCAAAGGTCAAGGACCGCAGCATGCCCAGGACGCGCCGCCTGCCCGCCGCCATGTCGGCGATCTCGTCCAGTCGATTCTGAACCAGAAGCTCGCGCAGGTCTCGTTTCATGGCTCCAATCTACCGGAAGACTGGGGTCATGCAAGCTCGGTCGATCGTCAGCGATCGGGCAGATCCTCGCCCCCGAGTCGCCTGGGACATAGACTCTGAAACTCCTCGTGCTGCGCAGCTTCCACGCGAGGAGGAGCGTACGTTCTCGACATGAGTGATATTCAAGACAAGACAATTCATGAGGCCGGCACCGCCGGGCCGGAGCCGGACGGACAGTCACCCGTGCGTCACCTCTGGACCGACCTGATCGACGCCGTGCGTGGCACCGAGCAGGATTACACTGTCGGCCCTGTCGGCCGGGCGATCCTGCTGCTGGCCGTTCCCATGGTTTTGGAGACCGCCATGGAGTCGATCTTCGCGGTCGTCGACGTGTTCTTCGTGTCGCGCGTGGGATCAGTGGCCGTGGCCACGGTCGGGCTCACCGAGTCCTTGCTGACGATGATCTACACAATGGCAATGGGCCTCTCGATAGGGGTCACCGCCGTTGTGGCCCGGCGCATCGGCGAGCACGATCGCGACGGTGCCGCCCGGGCCGCCGTACAGGCGGTGCTGCTCGGCCTGATTATCTCGGCACTCCTCGGTGTCGTCGGAGCAAGCTACGCACCGCGACTCCTGGAGCTCATGGGAGCCTCCGACGAGGTCATCAGCGAGGGGGCCAGATATGCCCAGATCATGCTCGGGGCCAATGCCACGGTCCTGCTGCTTTTTCTGATCAACGCCGCTTTCCGCGGCGCCGGCGACGCGGTGATCGCCATGCGGGTGTTGTGGCTCGCGAACGGTATCAACATCATCATGGATCCCGTGCTGATTTTCGGCCTCGGTCCCTTCCCCGAGATGGGGGTGACGGGCGCGGCGATCGCCACCAACTTGGGCCGCGGCACCGCGGTGCTGGCGCAGTTCTACCTGCTGGCCCGCTCCAGCGGCAGGCTCAGGGTGCGCGCGGAGCACCTGCAGGTGATCCCCGGCATCATGTGGCGCGTGGTTCGTCTTTCCGCCGCCGGCACGGTGCAGGTCTTCATCAGCGTGGCGAGTTGGGTCGGCCTCATCCGCATCCTCGCCGGCTTCGGTGACGAGGTACTGGCCGGCTACACGATCGGCATCCGGCTGATCATCTTCGCGCTGCTACCGAGCTGGGGCATGGCCAACGCCGCCGCCACCATGGTCGGGCAGTCCTTGGGAGCGGACAAGCCGGATCGAGCCGAGCGCTCGGTGTGGATCGCTGGTTTCTACAACATGATCTTTCTCGGGATCGTCGGGCTGATCTTCATGATCTTTGCCCCCGGCATCGTGCGCATCTTCACCACGGAGCCCGAACCCCTGCGCCAGGGCATCCTGTGCGTGAGGATTGTCAGCAGTGGCTTCCTGCTGTTCGCCTACGGCATGGTGCTGGAGCAGTCGTTCAACGGAGCCGGGGCACCCTGGACGCCGACGATCATCAACCTGTTCTGCTTCTGGCTCTTCGAGTTGCCGGCCGCCTACGTGATGGCGATATCCCTGGGTTGGGGACCGGTGGGCGTGTACATCGCAATGACGATCTCCTTCGCCGCGCTGGCGGTGGTCAGCGGCGTGGCCTTCCGCCGCGGCAAGTGGAAAACGAAGAAGGTCTGAGCTCCCCTCGAAACCCGAGGCGCTATGGCAATGGCAGTGCTCATGTGGTCGAATGTCCGCTTCTTCAACTCTATCGATGACAGAAACTCTACCGGGCGGGAGTAGTGTGGAGAAGATCGGATGAAGGCTGGTTTCACAGGAGTCCTCGCGAATAGAGCCCGCCACGTGGCGAGCATCATTTCTCTCTGCCTCACGGCGGTGGTAGGAAGCCATGTCGACCCCGTCGACCTCGCTGCCAGTTCGTCCCACGATTCCCCGCCCGTCGAGACCGCCGCTGCCCTCAGAGCCCCGCCTCAAACCTACCTGGATGAAGTAGCGTTTCTGAACGCATTGGGAGCGTCGGGATGCGGCAAGATTCTCGAGGGTTTCGAGGGGACTGCATGGGATGTGGCACGGAGCCCGACGACAGCGGCGAGCGTCACTCATCAGGGGATCACCTGGACATCCAACAACGACATCAGCAAGGTGACGACAGGTGGGGGTCCGGCACGGACCGGCAATTATGGGTTCTTCACCCTGCCCCATGGCAACTTCGCTACCGGGACCGATTGTCACCTGCCTGGCAACTGCACCGATGGGTTCATCGGAACAAGTAGTCGTGATCTTTGTGGAGTAGGCGCGTGGATCAATGGCAACTTCGGGAAAATCGAGCTCATACTCGACGGTGATGCGGCGAATCCGATCGACTTCGGAGACGACGCCGGCGTCAACAACCTACACAAGTTCTTCGGCGTCGTCGTTCCCAATGGGTTCAGGTCGTTCGAGGTCCACGAAACGGAGGGGACCCTGGAGGATCAGAAGTTCATCTTCGCCGATGATTTCACCTTTGGCACGAGGGATCTCCGCATCTTCATCGCGGATGAGACCGGCATGGAGTGAATCGCGATCACCCCCACGAGGTGATCGCGGTCAATGGCCGCCTTACCAGCGCAGGAATCGTAGCCCTCAGCTCTTTCTGGCGACGTAGTAGCTGTTCTGGATGTCGTGCGGCAGGCTCTTGACCTCAACCTTGCTGAAGGCGCGCGGTCAGCCAGTGGCCGTCAAATATGGCAAGGTGGGCAAAACGACTACTCCACTCCGCGAGACAACGATGCCGCTTCCGCTCGGGCCGACCGAAGCTCATGATGCGATCCTGAAGGTCGTGCGCCGCACCTGGGGCTTCGACAGCCTGTTGCCACTGCAGGAAGAAGCGGTGCGGGCCGGCCTCGATCGTCGTGACTCTCTGGTCGTATTGCCCACGGGCGGCGGCAAGTCGCTGTGCTACCAGGTGCCGCCCCTGCTGACCGGCCGCACCGACATCGTCGTCTCGCCACTGATCTCGCTGATGAAGGACCAGGTAGACGGGCTGCTCGCCAACGGCTACCCGGCGGCGGCGCTGCATAGCGCCCAGGACGCCGGCGAGCGCGCCGCGGCCGAGCGCTTCATCGCCTCGGGCGACTGCCGACTGGTCTTCGTCTCGCCCGAGCGCCTCGTTACCGCCTGGTTCCTGCAAACCGTCGAGAACCTGGGAATCCATACGTTCGCGGTCGACGAAGCGCATTGCATCAGCCACTGGGGCCATGATTTTCGCCCCGAGTATCGTCAGCTCGCCATCCTCAAGGAACGCCTAACCGGCACCTCGATGCACGCCTACACCGCCACGGCCACCGAACGGGTTCGTAGCGACATCATCGATCAGCTCGGCCTCGAGGACCCGGCGGTGCTGGTGGGTCGCTTCGACCGACCCAACCTGATCTACCGGCTGATTCCCCGTCTCGACCTGAAGGACCAAGTACGCGAGGTGCTTTCACGCCATGCCGGCGAGGCGGTGATCATCTACTGCATCAGCCGCAAGGACACCGAGAAGCTGGCCGCGGTTCTTTCCGCCGACGGGCACCGTGCCGCCTGCTATCACGCCGGGCTCGAGTCGGAGGAGCGCAATCGGACCCAGGAGGCGTTCGCCAACGCCAGGCTCGACGTCGTGGTCGCCACCGTGGCGTTCGGCATGGGCATCGATCGGTCTGACGTGCGCTGCGTCATCCACGCCGCCATGCCCAAGTCCGTCGAGCACTACCAGCAGGAAACAGGCCGAGCCGGCCGCGACGGACTGGAGGCGGAGTGTGTGCTGCTGCACTCGCCCGCCGACCCTCTGAAATGGCGCGGCGTGCTGGAGCGCGGCGCCGCGGAGCTCGAGGGCAACGGCGACGGTCTGGAGGCGTCGCTGCAGCTTCTGGACGGAATACGACGCTTCTGCACGCCGGGCCGCTGCCGCCACCGTTCGTTGACCGAATACTTCGGCCAGACCTACGAGCTACCGTCGACAGCCGACGGCTGTGGCGCCTGCGACGTCTGCCTGGGCGAGACGGAAGGCCTGGTAGACGGCAGCAGCGACGCTCAAATGATCCTCTCCTGCGTGGCGCGCACCGGCGAGCGCTTCGGCATGGGTCATGTCGTCGACGTACTGAGAGGCGCCGACACCGAGCGCGTTCGCTCACTCGGCCACCACCAGCTCAGCACCTGGGGCTTGCTCAAAGGGCGCGACAAAAAGGAAGTCTTGAACCTGGCCATCCAGATCCTCGATCAGGGCTTGATGGAGCGCACCGGCGGTGAGTACCCGGTTCTCTTCCTCAATGAGGTCTCCATCGAGGTGATGCGAGGGAAAAGAGCCGTTCAGCTCGTGCCCGTCCGCGTCAAGCGAGCCCGCACGACGGCGCGCGAGGCCTCCTCCTGGGAAGGCGTTGATCGAGACTTGTTCGAGAGCCTGCGGGGACTGCGCACCGAGTTGGCCGGTGCCCGCGGCGTGCCGCCCTACGTCATCTTCAGCGACGCCAGCCTGCGGGACATGGCGCGCAAGAAACCATCGTCGCCGGACGAGTTCCTCGACATCCACGGCGTCGGCGAAAAGAAGCTCGCCACCCTCGGCGCGGCCTTCCTCGCCCGCATCCGCGAGTACGAGGAGGGGCCGGCGCAAGCAACGATCGAGAATCCCTAGCCCGTCTCTCGAAGGACCTTCCGTGAGTAGAACCCGCGTCTCGTTCACCTTGCACATGCCTCCCAATCCGGATATCTCTAGCCTGGAAGACTTGTTCGCAAGAGAGGCTCAATCCTCAACCCTGGAGAGATTGCCATGCGCGCCCTGTTTCGGTCGCTCTTTTTTGCCGCCGTTCTGGTGGCTCCTGTCCTGATACTCGTTGGCTCTTCGCCGGCCACCGCTCAGACACCCGATTCGTACAGCGCGCTCGCCTGGCGTTACATCGGTCCCGAGGGGAACCGGTTCAGCGCGGCCGCGGGCATTCCGGGCGATCCGCACACCTACTACGTGGGTGCGGCTTCCGGCGGCGTCTACAAGACAACCGACGGGGGCGTCCACTGGGACGCCATCTTCGACGATCAGCCCGTCCAATCGATCGGCGCCTTGGCCGTGGCGATCAGCGACCCCAACGTGGTCTGGGCCGGAACCGGTGAAGGGAAAATTCGCAGTCACATCTCCCTGGGACAGGGAGCTTACAAGTCGACCGATGCCGGCCGGACCTGGACCCTAATGGGG
>JAUWTE010000284.1 GCA_030609765.1 Acidobacteriota bacterium | reverse complement strand
CTCCTTTCCCTCATCATTCCTTTTCTATCTCGCAGGCCACACAAGGGTCCATGTAGCACATCATGTCCTGGAACTGGTCTTTCTCAACGCATGGCGGGCTGAGATTGGCGCAGGCACCGCAGACGGCCTTCTCGGGTTCCGTGTAGGTACAGCGCAGCTCGCAGACAGGGCACACGTACATGCACCCCCCGCACAGGCGACACTCCTCGGAACGGACGTCAAAGGGGGTTCCGATCGACCGCGTCTCCCCGCGGCCCCGGAAGCCGATGGCCTTCGCCATCATCTGCTCTTCACACATCCGCACGCAGCGTCCGCAGTGGATGCAGTCTTCATGTTCCTGGCGAAAGCGCTGTTGGCCAACGTTGTGGGCCGAAGCGATGTCCTGGATGGTCTTCGACTGCGGACAGGATGCCAGCAGCAGTTCGATCACCATCCGGCGGGCACGAAGGACCCGTTCGGAGGCGGTCCGTACCTGGAGCCCCTCCTCGACAGGGTAGGTACACGAGGACACCAGCTTGCTCTTGGGGGCTTCACCGATCTCGACGACGCACAACCGGCACGCACCATAGGGCGTCAAGCCGTCCATGTGACACAGCGTTGGAATCGGGAAGCCGAGGAACCTTGCAGCTTCGAGAATGGTCCATCCCTCTTCTGCCTGAAGGTCAAGGCCGTTTATGGTTACGTTTGGCATGTTGACCCTTCCTCGGCTGGAGATTCTTCTTGCGTGGCCTCAGCAGGCAGGGTGAATTCCAGATCACAGCGCAGGCACCGCCGCGCCTCCCGCCGGGCTTCCTCGACGCTCACGGGGAGGACCACCTCGCCGAAGTTGCGCTTGCGGGTCTCCTCGGGGAGGTGCGGCGGATGCACCCGCGGTGCGCTCTCTTGCTCTTCGGCTTCGGGAAGCGCCGGGACGTAAGCCTCCGGCAGGCGCACCGCCGCCGGAATCCGCAGATCCTCGCCTCGCAGGAACCGCTGTAACACCTGGGCGGCTTTCTTGCCAGTAGCAATCGCCTGCACCACGCTATTGGGGCCCGTGACCAGATCACCGCCTGCAAAGACACCCTCCCGGGTCGTCGCGAGCGTGGCTTCGTCGACCATCAGGGTCTCCCCTGCGCCGAACTCCATGCCCATCTCGGAGACCGACTCGTAATCGGGTGATTCGCTGATGGCGACGATCAGTGTGTCGAGGGGCGCGGTGAACTCGGTGCCCTCCTTGGGTATTGGACGGCGACGGCCGCTCGCGTCCACGTCGCCGAGTTCGTTGCGGATGAACTCGATTGCCTGCAGCCGGTTGCCGTCGCTGATGACCCTCGTGGGGCTGACCATGGTGACCAACTCGATGCCCTCGCTTCGTGCGGCCTCGATCTCTTCGTCATATGCGGGCATCTCGTGCTCCGTGCGTCGATAGAACACCGTGACGTTTGAGACCCCCTCCGGGCGCACGGCCACGCGGGCTGCGTCGATAGCGGAGTTGCCACCGCCGATGATCCCCACCCGCCCCTGAGCGAGATTCTTCTGCTGGAGATTGAAAGACTTCAAGCAGGTCATCGCGGAGTAGACGCCCTCCGCCTTCTCGCCCTCGATACCTAGCGCACGGGAGGCATGGGCTCCCGTGGCCAGGAAGACCGCCTGAAAGCCCTCGGCGAAGAGATCGTCAACCGTGAAGTCTCGTCCCAGTTTCGTGTTGTACCTAACCGTGATGTTCTCATCGAGCAGGCTGGCTATCTCGCGGCGCAGGGTCTCGCGTGAAAGGCGGTAGGCGGGAATGCCGCAGATCATCATGCCCCCGGGCTCGCCCTCCGCCTCGAAGACCGTGGCCCGGCATCCACCGAGCGAGAGATAGTGCGCGGCGGTCAGCCCCGCAGGCCCCGAGCCGACAATGGCCACCGTGGGCACCTCTTCTCCAGACCAGGCCTTGCGTTGCGGCTCATAGCTCGCGGGATCGATGCTGTCAGTGATGAAGCGCTTCAACTCGCGGATGGCCACCGGATCGTCACCACTCTTGCCCAATCGGCATTGTGCCTCACAGGGATGGTCACAGACGCGGGCGCACACCGACGGGAAGGGATTGGCCGCACGGATGACTTGGTAGGCGTCGGCATAGTCGCCCTGCGCGATAAGGGCGACATAGCGCCAAGCCTCGGTCCCCAGGGGGCAAGCTGCCTGGCAAGGGGCTCCGACCAGATCCCTGCAGACGAATGCGTCGCACCGTTTGTCGATGATGTGCCGCTCGTACTCGTTGCGGAAATAGCGCAGGGTGCTCAGAACCGGATTAGGGGCGGACTGCCCCAAGCCGCACATCGTGGTGTCCTTCACCACCAGAGCCAGTTCCTCAAGCAGGTCAAGATCCTCCAGCTTGGCTCTTCCCGCACAAACGTCCTCGAGGATCTCGTACATCCGCTGCGTACCCTTTCGGCACGTCCAGCACTTGCCGCAGGACTCCTCCTTGAGGAATCTCATGAAGTACTTGGCGACATCGACCATGCAGGTGTTCTCGTCCATGACGATCATGCCGCCGGAGCCCATGATCGAACCGGCTGACGCGAGAGAATCGTAGTCGATCCGCAGGTCGAATTTGCGGGCTGGAATGCACCCCCCTGAGGGTCCGCCCGTCTGTACGGCCTTGATCGGGGAGCCATCAGCCGGGCCGCCGCCGATATCGTAGACAATCTCCTTGATCGAGATCCCCATGGGTACTTCGACGAGGCCGGTGTTCTTGATCTTGCCGACGAGACTGAAAATCTTGGTTCCGGAGTTCCCCGGGGTCCCAATCGTGGCGAACGCGGACGCGCCCCGTTCCATGATGATGGGGATGTTGCACCACGTCTCGACGTTGTTGATGGCAGTCGGCCTACCCCGAATGCCGCGTTCCACCGGGAACGGAGGGCGCTGGCGTGGCTCGCCCATCCGACCCTCCACGGAGCGTATTAGAGCGGTCTCCTCACCACAGACAAACGCTCCAGCACCGCGGACGATCTGGATATCGAAGCAAAGCCCGGTACCCAGAATGCTCTCTCCCAATAACCCGACCTCGCGCGCCTGCCGCAACGCAATCACTAGGTGCTTGATCGCCAGCGGGTACTCATTCCGAACATATACGATTCCCTCGCTGGCGCCGGTACCATAGGCCCCGATTATCATTCCCTCAATTACACTGTGCGGACTGCCCTCGAGAAGGCTGCGATCCATATAGGCTCCCGGATCGCCTTCATCCGCATTGCAGACCAGATACTTCCCCTCCCCGCTCGGCTGCTCAGCGAGCAACTGCCACTTGACGCCGGTGGGAAACCCCGCACCGCCCCGCCCGCGGAGTCCCGAATCCTTGACGGCGCTCACAACCTCCTCCGGTGTCATCGTCGAGAGCGCTCGCTCAAGCCCCCGATAGCCGTCGCGCGCGATGTAATCGTAGATGCGAATGGGGTCGAGGCGTTGGTTCTTGCCGAAGATGGTGCGCTGCTGCTTCTTGAAGAACGGGATATCGTTCTGGTGATAGAAGCGCTCACCAGTCGTTGGATCGCAGTAGACCAGCTCTTCCACGTAGGTACCCGCAATGGTGGCATCGATGATGGATGCCACTTTGTCGGGCGCAACCTGGTGATAGAAGACACGCTGTGGCTCGGTCAAGATGAAGGGGCCCATCTCGCAGAACCCGTGGCAGCCGGTGATTCGCAAGCCGATCTTGTCGAGCAGGTGTTCCTGTAGGATGTACCTCTTCGCGGCCCGGATGATATCGTTGGAACCGCTGGCCTGGCAGGCCGTGCCGCCACAAACGACAATACGCGACTTGTGTTCATCGGTATCGGCCGCGATGATCGCGCGGTGGTCCTGCAGGTCCTTCACGGACGAAAACCTGAGCATCTAGCTCCTCCAGATGGTCGCGTAGGCTGACGAGCCTCCCGTTCGCTCTACCATCACCCCCGATCCAGCATGTGACTCCTGCAACCGCGGCGTGAGCAGATCTCTACAACGCCCCCCCCCCGGACGATCATCGGCACCACGGGTGCGCCACAGAGCGCACACGAAGATGCCCCGATCAGTTCGGCGTGACAGTGCGGACAGAAGAACTGCAACACGGTGTCGTAGGGGATATCGTACTCCGCGAAGACGTGATAGCTGCCGTACATTGAAGAGAGCCGCAGCCATCCATGCTTGTCGTCAAAGGCCACGGTTACCCGAATCGAGGGATAACTGTCGATGCTATACCCCGCATCCATGAGGCTGTGGTTACAGCGTGGGCAGCTGACTTCAACCGGGAAAATATGATAGTCTTGCTGGATCTCCTCAGTCTCGAACCCGTCGCGCGCCGCGTCAATGATCTGCCTGACCTGCGCCTTCCGGATCTTTGAGAAGTACCGCCCATCGACCACCGCAACCGGCCCCAGGGCACAGGCTCCCAAGCAGTTGACTGTCTCCAGGGTGAATTCTCTGTCCGGAGTTGTCTGGCCAGGCTTAACTCCCAGCTGAGCTGCGAACTCCCGAGCGATCGCCGGAGCGCCACGCACATGACATGCTGTGCCCACACAGACAGAAATCAGATGCTTCCCACGTGGTGTGAGGCTGAACGCTCGATAGAACGTCGCGACACCATAGACGTCAACTAGCGGGATGTTCCGTGCTTCAGAAACCATCCGCAGCGCTTCCTCGGGGAGATAGCTGTACTTGGCTTGGATTTCCTCGAGCACGGAAACGAGCGCACCTTCTTCCTTGTCGTGCCGGTGGAGGATCTCCTGGATCATCTCTGCTTTCATAACTCTGCTGTCCTCCGGGGCAAAGCGGCATCGCTTGACAAGTCCGTGCGCTCACCCGGATCTAGGAGTATTCCTCGCACTGCCAGATACCTCCCTCAGTGCACGAGTGGCAACAGATCTCGCGGTGATCGCAATTCGTGCAGATCCCAGTGTACCTGGGCTGCGTGTCGGTCCCCTGTGTCACCGGAACTGGGGAGGAGAGCTGTGGCTTGTAGG
>JAUWTE010000009.1 GCA_030609765.1 Acidobacteriota bacterium | reverse complement strand
GCGCTCCGCCGCGTCGGGGATGCCGCTGGGGCTGCGCTTCACCACACGCACCTTCGCACCAGACCGGAGAAGGGATTCGGCGAGGTGGGAGCCAACTTGACCCGCCCCGAACACTACGTGGACACCGCTGGTCTCCATTTCGCCCTCCGATTCCCAGACTTCCTACCGTGGCGTTCACCAGCGGCGGGACAAGAGCGATCGGCCGGTGTACCGCTCTGATGTGCACCCTATCTTCGCACATTGACCCAATCAGTAGCTCGCGCAGCAATCCATATCGCAACTTGCTGGCTGGGAAGTAGACCTCGCGAGGCGAACACGATGTCGTGATCTTCCAGAATCTCTGCGGCTCGGAAGCTCATACGTCCGATAGAGACCTCGCTGTTCTGTGCCATGCTCTCAACACCCATGGAGAGGAAGAGTCCGAGGACGAGTGTCCTTTCACAGCGCTCCGTCACACCAAGAATGGCTGGGACCCCCTCCTGTATGAAGGACTGACCCACCTCTACAAAAGCGAAATCGAATTCCGTGATCCCGGTATGGGCACAGATGAAGCTACCGATGTCTTGGCAAGTTGATTCCCAAATGGGCGCGAAGCGGTGATCACCGTGCGCCAGGAGCACAATGCCCTCGGATTGGGGTTCCTTTGACAATTCCCGCGTTCTTTCGAGCAGGACGTCCCGAAGAAGGGAGCCGTAGTTGAGAGTCGGGCCGATCGTAAGGTGGATGCTTGTCGACGCAATGGCGATCCCCTCCTCTTGAAGTTGAGTACGCATCTCGCGGTCGCTGTACAGACCCAGGATTGCGGGGAGGTCATAGACGGAGTGTCCCGACGGGGCGATGAACAGAGGGAGCACCAAGGCTCTTTCAACCCCCTCGCGTTCCATATCCTCGATGACAGACGCAATGGTGGGTTCGGCGAACTCCATCATGGCGACACGCGTCGAACTGAATGGGCTGGGTCCGGTCTCACTGAGCAGCGCTTGGACTTCCTCTTCGAGAGCTAGGACGGGCGCATTCCATGGAGGTGCCGGCGATCCGTGGGCGGCGAGGACAAGACCGAGTTTCACCTCGGCGTTAGCGACCTCCAGCCCAGGAAAGGCCAGTACGGCTGTCAGAACAAGAACGCGAATAGCGTGGCGTCGCATCTTCTGCCTCCTACGCCGCCCATGTGGGAGAAGCGGGCGGGCACGTGCTTGCATCGATAGAGCTGTTTGCATAGCCAAGCAACATAGCATAGGGACGTCTTCGGACCAAGAGGGATACGCGCAGCCGAAGATTCCTGTGTCCAGGGGTGAGCCTGGACAGAGCGGCTGCTGCAGCGGCATGTTGTACCGGCAGTTACAGACGAAGTTATGCTCTGCGTGATGTGACCTCGGGATCATGGAGAGTCCAATCGATACCCGGGAATGACCCCTTGAGCAGATCCAGGAGGTGCTTCGTCAAGCTGCGCACCTGCGAGTGCGTGAGAATGGTGGTCTCTGGCGGAACCTTATCGCGCATCGGGGCTTCCCGCGGCGACGGCGGACTTCCGCGCAGCCGACTTCGGCCCCTGTGGCTGTCAAGCCGGACCGCGCGCGAACCGCGGACCATAGCGGGCAAGCGTCTTCAGGTTGTGAACCATGCTGACCAGCTTCCACTGAATGTTCACCTTCAGCTTCCGCCGCATGCGGTTATCTCTCCAACTCGAGGCACAATCAGAAAGCAACCAGAGCAATCGAGTCTGCGCAGCTGCGGCTAGGGTCCTGTTTGGAAGTGGAACATCGGGCCCCCGAACGCATGGTTGTCCATTTCCATATGAGTCCCGTGGGCGCTCAGAATATCACCGTACAGATAGATCATGTGATCAGTATGGGGCATAAGAGGTTGGTCCGGCACGAAGTAGCAACTGTCCATGAGCTCATTCCAGTGCCAATCACCTTGGTAGTGGACGGAGTCCATCCAGGCGAGCATGTGATCCATATCCACCATATGACCACCCATCATCCCGCCGCCATGATGCCCGAGCGAGTCCATCCAAGCGTGCATGTCATCGCCGCCGGAAAGATGAAATCCCGCGCGCACGGAGGCTGCATCCATTGGCATATCGAACTTGATTCCTACGGCAGTAGTCGTGAGGGTGCCCATCTGGCCATCACTGGGTTCGACAGCAAGGATCTCCGGCGCTTCAGTGACGACGTTGCCTGGGTCCATCTCTGACTTGTCATCGCTGGTGCAACCAAGAAGCAGGACAGCGGCTGCGAAGGTCAGCAATGCCGCTCTAGGAGTATCGTGGAGCATCGTGAATCCTCCAGGGTGAAACGCTGACAGTAAAACCGATCGGGCGTGAACAGGTTCCCGATTATTGAGGAACGCTGGGCGATGTATTCGGCACACAGAAAGGCGTCAGCAATAGCTGCCAGCGGCATAACGCGTTGAAGTGGTGGGAAAAGGGCCGAACGAGCAATCAATGCGGGTCAATCGTGGGCCCGAATGGATGCAACTAGATGACGGACCATGGCAGGGCGAGATAACGTGCGCTCGGCTGCTCCAACTCGCTGTTGGGTTGCAGCCCACATCGCCAATCACACCGTGTCCTAACCGCAACACGCCGGTGAGCGCTTAAGGAGCGCTTGACCAACCGCGGGATCTCATGACAAGCTGCGGCAGTCACGTTCTGCGGGCATTGCTTTCAGAGAAGTCTTGTGGAGAGTGCCATGGGTGAACTCGCGGTCCTTATCGCGGGGGGGTTGACTGCAGGGATGCTGGGTGGCCTCCTTGGGATTGGCGGCGGCATTATTCTCATGCCCATTTTGCGCTTTGCCATCGGGCTCCCGGCGCCCCAGGCTGCGGGAATATGCATCATAGCGGTGTTCTTCACAACGCTTGGAGGTAGTTACCGGCACTACCGACTCGGGCACATTGAGGTGCGCTCCGTCGTGCCGGTGCTGCTCCCAGGCCTGGTCGCATGCGCGGGCTGCTCGCTGCTGTTCCCGCTCCTTGCGCAGCGCAGCGGGTGGCTCGACCTCGGCATTGGGTTGGTCTTCCTGCTCATCTCGGCACGCATGATTGTCGAGAGCCTGCTTGACCTTCTGCGGCGGGCGCGGGAGACCCCGCAGCATGTGCGCGTGGAGGGGGGGCTCCCACAGAAGTTGTCGATCGGCGCGGTATCGGGTGTCCTGCCCGGTCTGCTCGGTATCGGTACGGGGGGTATCCTTGTGCCGGCATTTTCCTTCTTGCTGAAAACACCCATCAAGACCGCGATGGCCGCGTCCTTGGTGTGCTTCTGATGCACCGCAGGGGTGAGTGCTGGCTTCAAGTACACCCAGGGTTATGTCGGCTTTCACGTCGCCTTACCCCTGTGTTTGGGCACACTTGTCGGCGCGAACCTGGGCGCGGTCATCAACCGTCGCTTCCCATCCCCCGCGCTGAGATTCCTGTTTGGGTTTGCCTTCACATGTGTTTCACTTCGGTTCATCATCTCCTTCGTGCAAGCAACCGCGAGCTAATCGAGCATCAGTTCCAGATTGCTGTGCGCCCGGCTATCCGGGTTGCCGCACATGTGTCTCCACGTCCTTGGGAATCGCAGTCCGTCACGCAGTACTCTGCACCGTTGACTAGCCCCGATATCCTGACACACGAAGCAAGTGCCTGTCGCCACTCACGATGAGTTTGCATCTGCTGGCGAAGGCAGCAGCGAGGAACTTGTCGTCATCCGGGTCTTCACAGACCTGTCCAGACAACTCGGAGGGTTGGCATGTTACAGCCTGTTCGAGCACGACCTTGAGAATGGGATCTAGATCGACACCGGAGAATTGCTTTGAAAGCCCTGGTCCCACACGATGATACTCAGTGAGAGTCTCAGGTGATACAACGAGTTGGAATCGATCCTTGGCCCATACAGACGGTGCCGTTGGGGTTCCCGGCGTCGATGGGGAGACGATTACGGCGTGTACCGGATCGGTGAGACATAGGTCCGCTCTTGCGTCGTCATGGGAACGTCGTCCGTCATCTCGACGTCGAAGCGCTTGCCGTCGTAGGCGGTCCAGCACGGCATCGGGATCTCGATGACGCGGGCGCAAAGGGTGAATCTGCGAGACAATCAGTACTCAACCAATTCAAAGCCCTCAGGCAGAGCGAATTCGAACAGCGTGCTGTCCGGTATGCTCTCCCGATCCAGATTCTCGAACTCGAAGACGAGAAGATCACCCGATCGCTCGTGCATTTCGATCTTCCTTGGGAGGTAATCCGACCGATCGATCAGGATATCGACGCGCGAGAAGTAGGGTCTGATCTGGGCGTCAGTCGGTGTCATCTCCAGAAGGTATCCCCCCTTCCCTCCGTCCCCCAGGCTGATGGCAAAGGATTCGCGCAGCGATCCTCCGCAGGATCCGAATCCGACGATGGACAGCACCTTGTTCGTTGTCGAGCCGTCCAATCTAAATCTCTGAACCTGCTTGATGTCGTGAAGAACGGACCACCCCCAGTTTCCGTTGATCACCGTCGTAGAGCGGTCGGGCTCCGAGTATTGCCAGCGAATGCGGTCCGGATGGGCGAAATACAGGGTTCCTTTCGCGATCTCCTCTTCGTCAAAGAGAGTGAGAATCTTCCGCTGCGTGAATTTCGTCTCCAATGCTACCGTCGCCTCTCGTGCCCGGCAGTATCCCGCCAGGACTTCCTCCACCGTCTGGCCGCTGGCCGCACTGACGGCCGCCAGGAACAACGACATCAGGGTCGCCGCGATTCTATTACCGTACGTCATCGCCACTGGAGGCTTTCCTATACTTGCTCCACAGCTTCGGGATTCCCTTGACCATTCCGATGGCTGCCGTAACGAGGAAGACAGCGAAGATCGCCCTGTTCGAGAGCTGCAGCTCGTAACCCAAATAGGCCAACAGGAGATAGCGAGGAAATCTTCCGGCCGCCGTGGCAACCGCATAGCGTATCCTCGGATAGTCCGCTGAGATGGCCAGCATCCTGATCACGTCGATGGGGATCGGTAGAAAAGACGCTACCGCCAGTGTGACGAACGGCGCACGATGGAACCACCTGACCGATTCTCTATAGAACTTCGACGCCTTTGCGCGCTTGATCCGTTCCACGCGGAACAGGTGGTGAAATATGTAGTAGTCGTGCAGGTTCGCGATGCAGGTTCCCAGCGTCCCGAGCAACGTCACGGTCACGGGGTCCACTTCGCGCGCCGCCCACAATACGATCCACGCCGTCGGCAACGGCACAAACGTGAAGGCCATGCTCATGTACAGAAGATACAGCACCAGGATCTGAACGCCGGCGAGGCGGGGCGAGTCCCACGAGACAGCGAGTACTACGGCACAACAAATCAAGAAGGCCGAGAAAGCCGCAACCCATTTCCTCCAGGAAATCGATCTCGGTTCCAGCTCGAGAGTCAGTTCATCCTGCTGGTTCACGGTGCAGACCCATGCATTGGAACGGCTGTTTCCCCACGACCTGATTCTACCACGCCGCCATCCTTCATCTCGATGATTCGTTCAGTGGCCGAAGCCAGGGCCCGGTTGTGAGTAATCATCAGAATCGTCTGCTTCCTGCTCTGCGACAGCTCCTTGAAGATGGTCAAGATCTTCTCGGCGTTCTCTGAATCCAGATTGCCCGTCGGTTCGTCAACCAGCAAGAGCGTCGGCTGCCTAACCAGAGCACGTGCGATGGCGACGCGTTGCTGCTCTCCCTGCGACAGCGCGAGCGGCTTCATCCGGCTCTTGTCGGCGAGACCGACACTCTCTAAGACGCTCTCGATCCGACCGCCCGCTGTATTGCGGCTACCTGTGAGGTCCCATGCAAGCTTCAGGTTGTCGTACACATTGAGGGAGCCGAGGAGATTGAACCTCTGGAATACGAAACCGATCTGTTCCCTCCGGTATCGGGTGAGGGCCCGATCGTCGGCTGCGGTGACATCGAATCCACCGACGCACACGGTGCCCTGCGAGGCGGGGAGCATGCCCCCAAGAACATACAACAACGTCGACTTGCCACACCCGGACGGCCCAACGATGGAAGCGAACTCACCGGAACCAACGTGAAAACTCAGTCCGCGGAGGGCCCGGACGATGACCTTTCCGGAGTGGTAATCTTTGTGGAGGTCCTTGACCGTAATCATGACTGTGTCACTCATAGCTCAGCGCGGCCACCGGGTCCTGCCGGACGGCGACGTACGCCGGGTACAGGCCACCGAGCACACCGCCGAGGATTCCCATGGCGCTGCCGACGACCATCCAGAAGGGTGTGATCGTGACGGTCAGAAGAGGATACAAGGATGCGAGGAGCGCAACGGCGGCGAACGTGAGAACAAACGCCAGCAGCACACCGCAGACGGTCAGAATAACGGATTCCAGGACGATGTTACCGATGACAAATGACGGCGACGCGCCCAAGGACTTCAGGATTCCGATCTCGCGCGTCTTCTCCATGATCGTCGAGTACATGGCAAGCAGGATGACAAGGAGGCTCACGAAGAACGTGGTTGCCGTGATGGCTCCAATGAATTCCTTGAGACCGCTCATGGAATCGGCCATCTGGTCGGCGAAATTCTCCAGGAGTTGAACATGGACGCCGGGGTTGCCTTCTTCGATCGCCCGTGCGGTCGCTTTTGCAACCTCTGGTGATACGCACCTGACGAAAAACAGCGAAACGCGATTCTCCTGGTGGAGCATCTCCTGGAGCTGCGACATGAGCATGAAGATGCGCGCCCCAATGCCTTCCTTGGAAACGCCGACGATCTGGAAATTCGCTCCCAGGAGTTCGACCTCGTCGCCGACGGCGATTCCCGTCGCCGCAGCCATGCGCGAGTCGATGATGAGATCTCCGGTCGTCCGTAGCGGCCCGCCCTCGATGATCTCGAGCCCACCCCCGATCGTGGCGAACTGATCGGGATCGATCCCATAGACGACATAGAAGTTGTCCCGGAAGGTTGTCGTCCACGTGACGATGGGCGAGACCGCAGCGACGCCGGGGACGGCGGCGATCCGCTCGCGGTAGCGTTCGGGCAGGACGCCGCTCTTCAGGGCGAAGAAGTTGGTGGCGCCTGCCTTCTGGACGATGATGTCACCGCCGACGTTCTGGATCCGAGAGGCGACCTCGCTGATGGATCCCTTCGTCAGGCCGACCAGGATGAGCAGCAGACTGATACCCACGCTTACGGCGAGGACACTGATCGTGCTCCTGACCTTCTTCTGCAAGATGTTGGCGATTGGCAGAATCATGCTTCCGAGTGCGCCGTCCGGACCCGCTTGACCTCCGCCCCGTGAGGGATTTCGAAGTCAAATGCTCCCTTGGGGATGCTGTCCGGATTGAGTGTTATCGCTTTGAAATCCAGAAACACCGAGTCGCCGGCAATCGGGTCCTCGAGAATCAGTGTCAGAGGATACAAGCCGTCTTCCAGCTCGGCATACCTTTTCCTTTCTATCTCAAGCTCTTCCATTCCATCGCCATCGTAGTAGATCTCGCGGACGATGCGAAACCGCCTTCGCTCGATCCACATTCTCCTGATGACGGCACCCCGATTGCGTACCGTCACGGCGTACAGCGAGTCAGCCTTCTCGACCTCAAACGAATCATCCGCGCCGAGCGGCGCAACATAGAGCGCCCGGAGCAGATCGCCCGCGTTGAGGTAGAACTCAAGGGAATCGGCCCGGCCCGGCGCGCCTTCGAGCGGCCCGGTGTAGACCACGTCGTCCCGCGGAATATGGAACCAGAACTCGCGCCCGTCGCACACCAGCGTGAAGAACGTGGGGAGAAATTTCCTGTACCCCTTGAGGTACAGCCCCATGCCGGGATCGTTGCTGGAGACGAGCATGCCGCTGCACCGTCTCACATCTTCGCCGGGGCCTCGCTGCAGCCCCATGCTCAGCTTCCCCCTCAATCCCCTCATGGAGGAACTGGCCTGATTGACAAGGGCAACGAGTTCGTCCGGGGTGGCCGATTGCAGCGGGAGAGCGGAGAAATCGGCGACCTGCAAGCCGGCGCCACCGCACCCCAGGGCGAGCAATAGCGCCAGTGACAGCAGTCGCATCCAACACATGGCAGTTCTCATTCTCAAGCGTTTCATCAGGCTCTTGTCTCGACAGAACCGGCGACGCTTCCGCGCCGGTGAACCCTGAGGCCCGCATTCTAGGTGCTACTCAAGCTCTTGTCTAGGCAATGGGTTGCGCCGTTTGCTTCACATCAGCCGGGACGAATCCGGATTGGACTGCCCATTGACAGATTCCCACAGATCAGGCACTCTCTCCACATCATGAAAACACCAGGAGTGGTCAGAACCACAAAGCTGTTCCTCCGGGGGAATCGTAACCTGTTGACGGGCCGGCCTCTCGTCGTCTCCTTCGAGGTTACCTCTTCTTGCAACGCCAATTGCGATCACTGCGACAAGGGTGGACTTCTTGCCGACGAGACGCCGATGACGCCGGCAGAAATCGGAGAGCACTACAGCAGGCTCAGACCCGTGGCGGTCCAGCTTTCCGGGGGAGAGCCGCTGCTTCGCGAGGACATCGTGGAGATCACCCGGGAGATCAAGGAACCGGGTGGAGAGCCGTACCTCATCCTGGTCACCAACGGCCGTCTGTTGACCAAGGAAAACTACCTCGCCTTGTGCGACGCGGGCGTGGACCAATGTTCCGTCTCCCTGGATTTCCCCGACCACCGACACGACGATTTCCGTCAGACTCCCGGGCTGTTCCGTCACCTCGAGACAACGATCCCCGACTTGGCGTTGCTGGGAAAGAAGAACATCGTCATGAACACGACGATCACCAGTCGCAACGTCGGACTGCTCACTCGTATGTGCGAACTCGTAAACAGCTGGGGCGCCAGCATTTCCTACAGCGCATACTCCGCGATGCGGACGGGCGACCCAACCTACAGCGTGTCCTCAAAAGAAGACCTGCAGACCCTCAGGAGTCAGCTGGACGAGATCATGCGCATGAAGAGGCGCGGAGCGTGTGTACGGAATCCCGACTCCATCCTGAACGACACGTTTCGTTTCTTCAGCGAGGGTGGGGCGCCAGGCTGCATGGCGGGCTACCGTTTCCTGCTGATCACTCCAGAGGGATACTACCGCCCCTGTGCGCACAAGCCGCTCAAGTACCGCTCACAAAAGGAGCTGATCGACCACTTCTCAAAGAACAACAATTGCCGCGGGTGCTACGTGGCGATCCGCAGCTACTGTGAAGACTCGTACCTCCGGCTGGTCAAGGAGCAGTTCCTCTCCAGGATCCTACCGCACGGCTGACGCCGCATTGGTCTTCTTCTTGCGCGCCTTCCATTCCTCCACACTGACCGAATGCAGGGTCTCGACACGCTCTCGGTGGACCGGCCCCGAGTTGTAGGCACAGAACGGGAACATCCCCTCCGGCGTGGAGTAGTGGATCACGCATCGCTTCACTCGCTCGACGTCGTAGTTGTACCGATCCTGGAAGTGCATGGCGGCCGCCATCAACGTGCGGTACGTCGTCTCCCCCGATTCACCGCGGCCGGTCTTCTTGTCCAGCAGGCCCTTCAGGGCGCGCAGGAACCCCTTGACGTTCATGCCCTCGGGGGCCTCTTCAGGCTTGAAATATTTCTTGAAGAGCAGCGGCACCTTCATCTTGTGGATCCACTTGAAGCGCGCGTTCTCAATCGTGTCCGCAAGCTCGTCCATTTCCGTGAACAGTGCTTCCACATCGAAGATCTTCGTGATCGGCACGGCATTCCGGTGCTCGTCCACCACGAAATAGGTTCCCGCGGAGCATGTGGGGTGCGCCGTGGCCGTGATCTTCGGCTCGCCGCTCAGCGCCGCCATCAGTCGCGAGATGGGTGCCACCATAGACAGGGGGTAGAAATCCCGCATGACATCGATCAGACCCGTCTCGGCCAACTGATTCGCCAGATCACCCAGCGTGTAGCGTTGCGCCTCGCGCTCTTCCGTGGAGATACGGCCTGTGAAGGCCACCGGCTGGTACGCAATCGCGCTGACCACGTGGATGTTGTCGAGGGCGAATCGCAGGATCTTGGGGACCTGGTCATCATTGATCCCCCGCACGATCGTTGGCACCAGGCATATCTTCATCCCCGCCTGGTGAATATTCTCGATGGCACGCCGCTTGATATCCATCAGCTTGCGACCGCGGGTGAACTCGTAGACCTCGTCATCCACACCGTCGAACTGAAGGTAAACGGTGTGGAGTCCCGCCTCGGCACATTTCTGCGCAAACCCGGGCTCGGCGAGTGTGATTCCGTTGGTGGCAATCTGGATGTGGCTGAATCCCAGATCCCTTGCGGTTCGCACGACATCCAGGAAGTCGGGATGGAGTGTTGGCTCGCCGCCGCTGAGCTGCACCGCCGAGGCCGGGACCGGCCGGTACGCGCGCAACTGTTTCAGCAGGTGGGTGATCTCTTCCAGGTCCATCTCGCAGACGTAGCCACTCGCATCTGAGTTGGCGAAACAGATGGGGCACTTGAGATTGCAGCGATTCGTGAGATCGACCTGTCCCAGCAGCGTGTGGCTTTGATGCATGTTGCAGAGGCCGCAGTCGTTCGGGCAGTGACTGGCGTTCTTGACGTTCGGATTGGACAGCCCCGTCCCCTCGCGAAAGCTCCACTCCAGGCACTTGAGGTATAGCTCCGTGTTGGTGAATATGCGATCCCTCACGTAGCCGTGATCCGGACAGGTTTTCTCCATGTACACATCACCGCGCCAGTCGAAGACCCTTCCGATGATATTTCGTCCGCAGTCCGGGCAAAGCGTCTCGACGGTTTTGGAAAGGTTCCGGACAACAGGGCGGATCCGATCTCCCGAGTGCGTCACCGGGGGAGAACCGCGCCGATCGGAGACGGCATCCGTGAAAAGGACGTCATGCAATTCCTCTGTAAGCGCCCCGTGTTCCGGGCACACCTTATCGATCACGACGCGACCGTTTCGCTGGCTCATCGTCGCCTCAAGTCGGCGCTCACATTCGAGACATTGGGACGTCATCGACAGCGGCAGGGTGTGTACCGCACCTCGCGAAGCGGGACCACTGCGGCCCATTTCCCTGACTTCTGCGGCACCCGGCAAGGGACTTCCACCCCCACGCTTCATGTGGGCGTCAAGATCCCTATCTTCCTGGCACGGAGCCTCATCCAGCAAGGCTACCGGGCCAGTGGTCTCCCGCTCTGCCTTCTTCCCTTCGTCCTTCGACATCATCCCTCCAACCTGCTTGGATCCTTCTCAGCTCAGGCCAATCCAGTGCCCAAAGAGACCGGGGACTCCGTGAAGTCTAGATTCTCGCATTCTGCCGCGAATCCCTAGAAGTCAGGGAGAAATGAGGGAGGCCGTTTCGCCCTCCTAGTTCCTCTTGCGAGCAGAGCAAGCTATCCTCTGTGCGAGGATCGCCACCTCCATGGCGCGAGTCAATCCCAAAGTCAGTTGAAATTCCTGCGGCCTCCCATTGTTGTACCTAGATAACCCTGTCCGTCTTTTCCCCGATCAATTGGTTGACACGTACCCCATTCCGAGACCGGACATGACAACGGAATGGAGGGACGTCATGGCATTTTGGAAGCGAAGGAAGAGAGAAGTGCAGGTTGTTGAACCTGCAGATACGGGTCAGGTTCAGAAGAGCAAGAAAGCGGTGAAACGATCACCGCCGGTGGCGTTGGAAGTGAAGCTTCTGGCCATCGAAGCCCTGGAGTCAGATCTGCCCGCGGAGGACGTCGCCGAGATCGTCGGCGTGGCCGAGGGAACCCTCGGCAAGTGGTGCCGGCAGCATCTGGAAGGGGGTCTGTCGGCACTCTGTCGCCGGGCATCTTCGATCGCTGTCCGCCGCCAGGTGTCGGTCCTGGAAGAACGGATCCTGGCCCACCGCCGGGAGCATCCGGAACACGGAGTGCGGCGCATCCGGGATTGCCTGCGTCGGAGTGATGGACTCGCCGTGAGTGCCGAGAAGGTGCGTACGGTGGTCAACGATGCAGGGCTGGGTAAGCCGCCACCCACACCGCACAGGCGCCCCCCGCAAGTGCGCCGCTTCGAGCGTTCCCTGCCGAACGCGCTGTGGCAGATCGACATCTTCACCTTCCAGCTGAAGCGCATGTACCGGGTCTACCTGGTGGGGATCATCGACGATCACTCACGCTTCCTGGTAGGCTGGGGCCTGTTCCGCCAGCAGGGCGCCGAGGCAGTGCTCGAGGTCTTGAAGGGCGCGCTGGGCCAGTGGGGTGCTCCGCGGGAGGTCTTGTCCGACAATGGCCGCCAGTTCGTGGCCTGGCGCGGGAAGACCCGTTTCCAGAAGGTGTTGAAGCAGCAAGGGATCGATGGGGCCTGTCCGGTGGATCGGTTCCATGGTTTGGCCGAGGATGTGGACGAGGCGCTGCGTCAGGGCTGTCAGGAGAATGCCCTGCGGTTGGCGTTGGGCCAGGAACCCCGGCCACCGTTGTACCTGTTGGGCCAGCTGGGTAACACGGATGTGCGCGTGACGCGCAAGGGCGATGCGATCGAGGTCCGGGTCGGAGACGCGGTGCGCGAGGTGATTCGCCTGGGTGCCCCCTATGCCATTGGCGAGGATGGCAGCTACGGGCGGGAGAGGATGCGCGAAACCACCCACATCGGTCTACCGAACCACGATCCTCTCGGCCGGGCTCGCGACCACCTCACCAACCACGGCCGCATCGCGGACGCCCTCAGCCCGCAGGCGTTCCACGAGCGCCTCGGTCGCGGAATCCCGCACCGCGATCAGCAGCCCTCCAGAGGTTTGCGGATCAAAGAGGAGATCGGAAAAGAACTCCGGCACTGACGGGTCGATCTCCACCATCGAAGAACGGAAGTCGCGGTTTCGATAGAGACCGGCCGGTATGAACCCCATGCCGCAGTACTCAACAGCTTCAGGAAACACGGGCACCGCGCGCGCATCGAACACCATCCCGATCGGGTCGTCCTCGATCATCTCGCAGGCGTGGCCGAGCAGACCGAAGCCCGTCACATCCGTGCATGCGTGCACTTCGAACGCCTGTATCAGCTCTGCAGCCTTCCGATTCAAAGTGACCATCGCCGCCACGATCTTCTCCACAGCCTCGCGGCTCGCCGCCTCGCCCTTGATCGCGGTGTTGATGATGCCTGTCCCCAGCGGCTTCGTCAGGACCAACCGGTCACCCGGGCGCGCACCGCGGTTCGTGAGCACGCGATCGGGGTGCACGGTGCCTGTCACGGAGAGTCCGTACTTGAGTTCGGGATCCTCGACGGTGTGCCCGCCGGCAAGAACGACCTCGGCCTCCCGCAGCTTCTCGAGTCCGCCGCGGAAGATCTCTCGCAATACTGAAATATCCATGTCCTTCACGGGGAAACACGCGATGTTCATTGCACAGATCGGATTGCCGCCCATGGCATAGACGTCGCTCAGCGCATTGGCGGCCGCGATCTGACCGAACAGGATGGGATCGTCCACGATGGGCGTGAAGAAGTCGATCGTCTGAATCAGGGCGAGATCGTCACGGACCTGGTACACGCCGGCATCGTCGGCTTTGTCGAGGCCGACGATCAGTCGCGGGTCATGGATGAGCTCGAGACCGCAGAGCGCGCGGGCCAGGTCCCCTGGCCCCAGTTTCGAGGCTCACCCGGATCCCGAGACGGTCTGTGTCAACGGTATGTGTTTCTTGTCAGACACGGGAAACCCACCAGCTACAAAGGATCGAACATCTTCCCCAAGCGACCTGCCGCCTCCGCCTTCCTCTCCCGGAAGATCCCCCGACAATCGGCGGTGGACTGCTCGATCGCCTCCTTGACCGCCGCGAGCGCCTCTTCGCGAAACGCGAGCGCCATCCCGCAGTCCGAGCTGAGCTGCCGCGGGGTGGGGATCATGTCACACCACAGGTCCCGACGCTTGAGCACGCGCTCGGCGGCCATCACATCGTGAATCGATGCGAAGAGCATCACACACAGAGCGTCAGCTTTCAACGGGACACCTCGGCGGCGATCTCGGCGACCGCCTCGGCGGCGCGATCGATCTCTTCCAGGCTGGTGGCGCATCCGGCGGAGAGGCGCACGCTCCCATGCGGGAACGTGCCCAGGCTGCGGTGGGCTTCCGGCGCGCAGTGAAGACCCGCGCGGGTGAGCACCCCGAACCGTCTGTCCAGGACATGAGCGAGCTCGCTGGGCTGTACGCGTGCCATGCCCAACGAGACCACCGGGAGGTTCTTGGCCGGATCCGCCGGCCCGCTGAGCGTTACGCCGGGGATGTCCGACAGACGATTGCGGAGTCGGGTAAAGAGCGCCTGTTCGTGTTGGCGGATCTCCCCGATGCCGCGTTGTTGCACATAGCGCACACCGGCGCCCAGGCCGGCGATGCCCGGGCCGTTGGGTGTGCCACTCTCATAGAAATCCGGAAGCGTGCTCGGCTGCTCATCGGACTCCGAGCCTGAGCCGGTGCCGCCAAAGACGAGCGGACGCACATCGAGACCCGGACGCACGTACAGACCGCCGACTCCCTGAGGGCCAAGCAGTGACTTGTGCCCCGCGAACGCGAGCATATCGATGCGGTCGCCCGCCACATCGATCGGCACGGCGCCGGCTGTTTGGGCGGCATCGACGAGGAGCGGCACTTCGCCGATTGCCTCGCGGATCTCGGTCAGCGGAGCGACGGTGCCCACCACATTGGAGGCGTGATTGACCACCACCAGGCGCGTCTCCGCGCGCATAGCATCCGCGAAGCGCTGTGGATCCAGGACGCCCTCGTCGTCGGATAGCACCGTGGTGACCTTGAGCCGGCGCAGTTGCCGCAGGTGGCGCAGCGGACGCATGACGGAGTTGTGTTCCAGCGAGCTGACCACCACGTGATCGCCGTCGCGTAGGTAACCGTTCAGGGCGAGGTTGATCCCGTAGGTCGCGTTGGGGAGGAAGATGATCTGGCGCGGGTCACCCGCCCCCAGCAATTCGGCGAGCGCCACACGCGTCTCGAAGACGACCCGCGCCGCCTGGGCCGAAAGCGAGTGCCCCGAGCGGCCCGGGTTGGCGCTGCGGTGCAACAGGTAGTCCCGCACCGCCTCGACAACCGCCACCGGCTTGGGGAACGATGTCGCAGCGTGATCCAGGTAAGTCATGGACGGCAGATCGAAAGACCCCGTTTCTACGGCCTCAGGACGCGATCGGCATCGGCCATGAAAGAGACGATCTCGAACATGTTCGAGACGGTGCCGATCTCCAACTTCTCCTTCAGTTTGTAGTAGTCGAGGCACGTTCCGCAAGAGAGGATCTCGATCCCCTCGTGCGCGAGGTCCTGGAGATCCTCGAGCAGCGTGGACCCCTCCGTGGTCAGGACGACGGTCTGCGTGGGCCGCGGGGCCATCTGGACCGCCGGCTGTGGTGAGGCTCCTCCCTGATCCTGCGGAATGGCCGGAACCTCGACGCCCACCGGTTGCGGGCACGGTTTGCCCCGCGCATCCACGATCTGCTCCTTCATCTATCAACCTTGCCTTCTGATCGATTCACGTCATCTCGGGCACATTCACTGGCGAGCCCAAGCAGGGTCTCCATGGCGTGGGGGAGGAGCGGCATCAGAGTCTCGAGACCCTCGCGCACCGCCTTGGGACTTCCGGGCATGTTGATGATGAGTGTCCGCCCGGCCGTGCCGGCGACACCGCGGGTCAACATGGCCTTCGGCGTGTGGTCGAGGCCTTTCAGACGGAGCAGCTCGGCGAAGCCCGGAGCCTCGCGCGTGATCACCTCGCGCGTCGCTTCCGGAGCATTGTCGCGTGGGGCGAGTCCGGTCCCGCCGGCGGTGATCACCAGCGGTGTGTCGCCCTGCGCGACGATCGCGCGCAGCTCCTTCACGATCACCTCGCGATCGTCGGGGATGATCTTGGCCGCGGCGAGTTCGAACGCGCTTCCGGCAAGAGCCTCGCGGCAGGTCGGAATCACGGTATCCTCGCGCTCGCCGGCGGCGCGCGAATCGCTCAGCACCAGCAGGGCCATGCGGAATGGCATCAGCTCTGTTTCCCCGTCAAACAGGCGCAGCGATTTCGATCGAATCGCCGACGCGAATGGAACCCTCTGCGATCACCGTACAAAAGATGCCCTGTGTGGGCATGACGCATTCACCGGCGGCCTGGTAGATCGCGCAACCGTGGTGGCACTCCTTGCCGATCTGCGTGACCTTCAGAATCACCGCGGATCCAACTTGGAGTCGCGTTCCGACCGGGAGGTTCACCAGAGCGATCCCTTCGGTCAGCACGTTCTCGGCAAAGTCACCGGGGCCGATCTCGAGCCCCTTCGCGCGCATCAGATCGGCCGATTCGTTGGCGAGGAGACTCACCTGGCGATGCCACTCGCCGCGGTGCGCATCGTCGGGGATGCCGACCCCCGGGACACATTGGATCACATCCACGGGCTTCTTCTGCGTCCCGCGCTCCTCGCTGATACAGACAGCCAGCACATTACCCACGGTCCACTCCCGCTCAGTCAGCTCGAAAGGTCCCCGACTTGCCACCTGACTTCTCCAGCAGACGGATGTCGCCCAGAACCATCCTCTTGTTCACTCCTTTGCACATATCATAGATCGTGAGCGCGGACACCGTCACAGCCGTGAGTGCCTCCATTTCAGCACCCGTACGGCCGCGGAGGCGGACCTCGGCGCGGATGTCGACGCCGTCCTCACGAACTTCAAACGCCACGTCAACGTGATCGAGAAGCAGGGGGTGGCAGAGCGGGATGAGATCGGCCGTCCGCTTGGCGGCCATGATTCCCGCGGTCTTGGCCACGGCCAGCACGTTCCCCTTGGCGATGGTCCCCTTCTGCAGGAGCGCCACAAGGTCGGGCGGCATCGTCACGTATCCCGCGGCGACGGCCGTACGCACGCTCTGCTCCTTGGCGGAGACGTCGACCATGCGCACGTTCCCCTTCTCGTCGAGATGACTGAATTCGCCCATGGGGGTCTTCCCTCCGGCGCTAGCCGCCATACATCGACATCGAGTCGATCTCGTACGCGCCGCGCGATTGCCTCTTGT
>JAUWTE010000109.1 GCA_030609765.1 Acidobacteriota bacterium | reverse complement strand
TCGCTCCGCCGGCACCTACGCTCAGTTGTATGCGCGCCTGAGGGGACGCCCGCCCACGACCATCCCGCGGGGGCTGAGCTAGCCCAGGTCTCTAAGCGGGTCGCGGCTGCGCGGGCGCAATGACTCGCGATGACTGCGTTCCGCTTGATTCGAGGGCTAAGAGGGCAGGCGGATCGACAGTGCCTGGCCCAGGGAACGAAACTCCACCGCCCATTCTGCCGGCGCGCCTTGCTCTGAGAGCTCGTTCAGCTTGCCGGCGGGCAGGTCTTGGAGCCATCGATAGTAGGTGTTCTGCAGCTCCCAGAAGTCCGCTGGCGGTGTCAGCTTGTCGCCCGCTTCGACCAGTTGGCGAAGCAGTCGAAGGCTCACCAGGCTCCACCTGTCCTCGGAGAAGCTATGTGCGACAGCACTCGCCGCCCGTTCGATCTCACGAGGGAGTACCTGTTCGTCGAGGGCCACTTCCCAAGATTTGGCCTCCTCGAGGCTGCGCATAACCCGCTCTGAATCGACGCTGTCCGGAGCGAGAGCCGCACGCAGATCTGCATTGATGGTGAGCTCCGCAGCCACCTGAAGGGCTCTCGATAAGGGGTGTCCCGGGTCGTCCAGCAGACGTATCGATGAGAGGTGCTTCTGGAACAGATGGCGCGCCGCGGCCTCCGCTTCCTGCCTTGCCGTCCCGATCACAGATTCGAGAATCGACTCCTGCTCGTCGCGGAACAAGGAGTCGAACGAGTACGAGTGGACGTCGGGATGTTGCTCGATGAGCTCCGCCACCCGCGGGATATCCTCGCGGTGGAAGGCGGTGAGCAGATCTTCGGAGAATCCTGCGTAGCGCTCGGCATCAGAGCCTGGGTAGACCCCGCAGACGAGGTCGCCGCCGCCTCGATGGAGCACGACGTAGGCCTCATCACGCGCCTCCAGCGTGGCAGCAGACCGAATTCGCACCCGGCCCCTGGCCAGGCTGTCGCCGCTTGTTCGCCTCGTCTCCTGAGTCTCACTGGAGATCTCGTAACTGGAGATCGCGGCATCATTTGGTCCCCCGTCAAAAAGCGAGCTCATGGCGTAGTGCGCCGCCACCCGGCGGGAATCGACCACCGCGGGTCGCACCAGTTGGTCGTAGACCTGGGCTCCGTCCCCACGCTGTGGGTCATTGCTGCGGGCGTCCTTCAGCAAATCGAGAAACCGCGCCTCGAGAGGCTCCCTCGAAACTCTCTCCGCAAGCTGGAGGGCACGAGCGGCATACTCGAGGATCTGCACTGTCTCGATGCCGGCCAGATCATCGAAAAACCAGCCACAACTCGTGAACATGAGCATGGCGTGACGCTGCATCTCGAGGAGTTGCAGTGACGTAACGACCTCATCTTCAACGAGGGTCCGAGCGCCGTGCTGTGCTAGAAACTGTCGTTGCCGAGCCTCGGTGCGCTCCAGCACGAGGTCGACATAAGCGTCGCGGGCCCCCCAGGGATCTCGCAGCAGATCACTGCCGACCTGCTCGAAGGTACGGGCGAGCGTGTCTCGTAGCCAGTCGAGCGCGGCACGCAGCGGCTCGCGCCAGTCCTGGCTCCATCCCGACATGGGGTTGATCCGGCAGCCGCAATCATTGCGCCATCGCTCGAGCCCGTGCGCACAACTCCAGGAAGTGAATTCCTTGATCTCGATCTCGTGCGTCGGGGGATGGCGCTCGAGAATCTCGCCGTAGTTGGTGAGCTGTGCCTGCCCGGAGGACTCAATCGCGTCCAGCGCATAGGCGAGCGCCATGTCGCCATAGGTATGGTGGTGGCCGTAACTCTCGCCGTCGGTGGCGATATTGACGAGCGGTGAGCCGTTGGATGTGGAGGGAAACGCGTGCAAGAGACGCTTGGTGAAGCGGGCACCACTATGCAACAGGCCCTCAAAGGCCACCGCCCGCGATATCGGACCGTTGTAGAAGAAAACAGCCAGGCTTGCTCCCGAAGGGAGATGCAATCGATAGGGAATGGTCGTGTCGAGGCTGCCCTCGGTTTCGAGCTCTTGCCAATCCGAAGATCCGATCTCACGAACGCGGCGAGCCTGTCGCGGCGCCAGTATCGTGTAGCGGATCCCTTGCTCGGCGAGAATCTCGAGACTGTCCAGGTCCACCGCGGTTTCCGGTAACCACATGCCCTCGGGTGACCGGCCGAAACGGTGCTCGAAGTCGCGCCGCCCCCAAGCTATCTGGGTGATCTTATCGCGCTGATTCGCCAGAGGGAGGATCAGGTGGTTGTAGGCCTGGGCGATCGCCGAGCCATGCCCACTGAACAGCTCGATACTCTGTTTGTCAGCCGCAACGATGGCAGCGTGAATTTCAGGATGCTCGTCCTGCATCCAGGTGAGTAGGGTAGGGCCGAAGTTGAAGCTGATGCGTGCGTAGTTGTTGACGATCCGGACGATGAGGCCTTCCCTGTCGAGGACGCGGGCGGCAGTGTTGGCGCCGTAGCACTCCTTGGTGATGCGGTCATTCCAATCGTGATACGGCGCCGCCGATTCCTGTAGCTCGATCCGCTCCAGCCACGGATTCTCACGCGGTGGCTGGTAGAAGTGGCCATGGATGCAGACGTATCGCATGCGCTACATCAGGCCCTGTCGCCAACGTGCTCGAACATCAAGATCGCGAGCGGCGGCAATGTCATTTCCAGCGATTGGGGACGACCGTGTGTCTCGACCGGGGAGGTGTCGAGCCCTCCGAAGTTGCCCTGACCGCTGCCACCGTACCCTTCCGCATCGCTATTGAGAGCCTCGCGCCAGCGCCCACCGCGGGGTACCCCCACTCGATATCCATGCCGCGGCACTGGTGTGAAGTTGCAGACAATGGCAACGACGGATTCTCCGTTGGCCGACCAGCGCAGGAAGCTGAGGGTCCCCGCATCCACGTCGTGCACGTCGATCCACTCGAAGCCCGCCGGGTCGAGGTCCTGCTCGAACAGCGCCGGCTGCTGCCGATAGTAGCCATTCAGATCGATGACCCAGCGTTGGACGCCGGCATGCGCGTCGTTCAGCAGCAGATGCCAGTCCACGGAGTGGTCGTGCTGCCACTCTGACCACTGGCCGATCTCCCCCCCCATGAACAGCAACTTCTTCGCCGGCTGGGCGTACATGTTGCCGAACAGCAGTCGCAGGTTGGCGAACTTCTGCCAATCATCTCCAGGCATCTTGCCGATCAGGGATCCCTTGCCGTGCACCACCTCGTCGTGAGATAGCGGCAGCACATAGTTTTCCGAATAGGCGTACAGCATGCGGAACGTCAAATGGTCGTGATGGAACTTGCGAAAGACCGGGTCCTTCGACAAGTACTCCAGGGTGTCGTGCATCCACCCCATATCCCACTTGTAGCCGAAGCCCAGGCCGCCGCTGTAGGTCGGTCGTGACACCGCGGGCCACGCCGTTGATTCTTCGGCGAAGGTCTGCGCCCCTGGGTATTCCTCGTAGACGGCCTCGTTGAGTCCGCGCAGGAAGTCGATGGCCTCGAGATTCTCGCGGCCACCGTAGCGGTTCGGAATCCACTCACCCTCATCGCGTGAGTAGTCCAGGTAGAGCATCGAGGCTACAGCGTCCACGCGCAGCCCATCGGCGTGGTACTTGTCGAGCCAGAACATCGCGCTGGACATGAGGAAAGAGCTCACCTCGTCGCGCCCGTAGTTGAAGATATAGCTCGTCCAGTCGGGATGGATCCCCTTGCGGGGATCAGCGTGCTCGTACAGATGCGTGCCGTCGAAGTAGCCAAGAGAGTGCTCGTCGGTGGGGAAGTGTGACGGCACCCAGTCGAGGATGACGCCAATCTCGTTTTCGTGAAAAGCGTCGATCAGGTACATGAGGTCCTGAGGAGAGCCATAGCGGCTGCTGGGGGCGAAGTAGCTGGTGGTCTGGTACCCCCAAGAACCGAAAAAAGGATGCTCCATGATGGGAAGCAGCTCGACATGGGTGAAGCCCATGTGCCGCACATAGCTCACCAGCTCCTCGGCCATTTCGCGGTAGCTCAAGGATCGGTTGCCATCTTCCAAGACCCTACGCCAGGAGCCGAGGTGCACCTCGTAGATTGAAATCGGCCCGTTATGTGCGCTCCGCATGGCACGCTGGGCCATCCACGCCTCGTCCCGCCAGTCGTAGCTCAAATCCGAGACAACAGAGGCGGTTTGGGGCGGACATTCGGTTGCGAAGGCGAACGGATCCGCCTTGTTCACCTGGTAGCCATTGTGGCGCGATGAGACGTTGAACTTGTAGCGATTCCCAGGTTCCAGGCCACGGACCATACCCTCCCAAATTCCCGAGTCTTGCCGCGGGCGCAGTGCATGTTTGCCCCCCTCCCAGTCATTGAAGTCGCCCACCACGCAAACCGCTTCCGCGTTCGGGGCCCAGACCGCGAAGTTGGTGCCGACCAGAGCACCATCTCTAGTTTGGGGGTGAGCGCCCAACCTCTCGTAGAGACGCCGGTGCGTGCCCTCGTTGAACAGGTATAGGTCGTCTTCGCTGAACAGCGAGAGCTCGTAGTCAATAGATTGAGGATGGTGCGATTTGCTCATGATCCGCGCCTACTCATTCGTGCCAACGATTTCACCTTTACCATCGCGAACTAGCCTACGCTGCTCGTTGACACTCTCGAGCATCTCGCGCACGGCCGGGTCGCTCATGATCTCCTCGAGGGAATAGCGGGCCCGTCGTTGCCAGTTCGCACGCTCCGTTGTAGTGCCGGGAACGTTTTGCGGCAGTGTCTCCTGCCAGAGGTCTTCGAGGTTCACGATCACCGAAGACGCCGGGCTGGCAGCGAGCCACGATACGCAGGCGCTTACCAGGCTGGCGGCGTCGGTCGATTCGCCTTGAAGCCATCCGTGAGAGCGCAGGAAGTGTATCAAGGCCTGCACGCGCGCGCCCCGCTGATATCTCTCATGTCCGGCACGATCTTCATCTAGGTGCCCGAGATCCTGCAGGTCCTCGATATCGGTGGCCTCGAGAAAGGCCGCGAAAGGGGGCATGTCGTGCGTGTTCAGGCTGGCAAGAGACTGCTGCAAGGGCTCCGGCAGAGCGCGCTCGTAGCTTTCGGTCAACTCGGTCTGCAGTGTGTACATTCGCCGCATGCCATGCCGCCCAATCGTTTGCCGGACACGATCCGGGACGGTGCCGAGGTCTTCCCCGATAATCATCGCCCCATGCCGCTGTGCCTCGAGGCAGAGAATGGCGAAGATCTCCTCTGCTCGGTAGCGCACGTACACTCCCTGCGGCGCGTCGAAAGATTCGGGGATCCAGAACAGCCTCGAGCAGCCCATGATGTGGTCGATTCGCAGGCGCCGAGCGAACTGCAGGTGATGCCGCAGGCTGTCGATGAGGTATCGATAGCCCTGCCGCCGCAATGTCTCTGGATGGAGCGGTGGAAATCCCCAATCCTGGCCGGCGATGAAGAAGGTATCGGGCGGCGCTCCGGTCGAGGCTCCGGCGAAGAGCTCTCGATGGCGCCAGACGTCGTATGAGTCGTAGGGCACCCCGATGGGTAGATCCAGATACAGGGACGCACCCAGATTCTCAGCAGTGGCGGCAACGCGACCGAGCTGCTCGTGTGCCAGCCATTGGCCATAGGCATACATCCGAGCGGTATTCCGGTTCCCACCCCACTGTTCCAACTCACCCCGCCGACGGTGCTCCGGCCAGGTTGGCCAGGCCCCGCCCTCGGACTCCATGGTGGTCCTGAAGGCAGCGTATTCCTCGACTCGCGGGTGTTCCGCCAGGAAGCGGTGGTACTGGGCGTGTCGCTCGCCTTGTTTTGTTTCCGCACTGAAAAACGATTCGGCCAACGCCCCCATGACGTTGCGTCGCAAGGCGGCGACCTCACGATAGGGCACGCGATCCGCAAGGTTGAGCTCAGTTACGTGTTGGCGGAATTCGTTGGAGGAAAGCAACGCCTGCGCCTCGCTGCTTTGTTGCAGCTCGGGCACCACCGCTGGATCGACGTAGAGCTCGTTCCAGAACAGCCGGCTCGCCGCGGAGTAGGGGCTTGGCTGAAAGGGCTCATCCAGAAACACGGGCAACAGCGGCAGCGTGCCGACCGTATCTCCGCCCATTGCTACAACCCAACGAAGCAGGTCCTCGAAGTCCGTCAGGTCCCCAATCCCGAGGCTGCGTTTCGAGTGCAGCGCATAGAGAGGCAGGAAGACTCCCCACTCCGCGGAAAGCCTGCCGCCATCTCGAACGGAGATTCTTGATGGGGCCGCGATCAGGAGGCTCTCAGCGGTGCAATCGCCGATCTCCAGGCGCAGACCGTGGTAGCCGAGGGATAGCGTTTCAGGCAAGGAGAGAATTCTGGCCGAGGTGCGCTTCCCGTCGAGGTTCACTTCTCGGCGCACGGGCAGGTCGCCGGGGAATGCCTCCCACGTACGCACATCACCGCTCTCATCGATTACCTGGCAACGCACGGGGTGGTCGAGGAGGGGTGCGGGGATTCTCAGGACAATCTCGCCGCCCTGACCGTCCCACGAGACATGGACCGGTTCACAAAGACGTTGCCAGTAGTCGCGCCGCTTTGCGGCGATGGCCGCTTCGGCTCCGCCGATCCCCTCAATAGGGGCGCCCAGAGCCTGCAGCGTGGCGAGAAGGGTCTCTGGAGGGGCAGTGATTCGTTCCCCCAGAATGCTCCAGTAGGATCGCTGAACGCCATGCATGCGCGCGAGCAGGTACAGGCGACGCATTTCGAGGGAGGGAGCTTCGTGCATCTCGACATTGTACCCGCGCGTCTGGCCCTGGCGACCCTCGCCCCGGGGTTCGGGGTCGCGATCGCCCGCGAACGATGTATCCATACTCTCGGGGTGCCGAATCAGGCCTTGCGCATTCTGCACTCCGGGCCGATGATAGAGGTTGTGGGAAGTCCTTCGATGGGCCCGAACGTAGCCGCAGCCCAGCGCTGCCGCGGACGTGCTGCAGCCGGTCCAATGCGACCTCAGAGCGCGCACGTCGCCGCCCGCATCCCCCTCATACTTGACGGACGAGGTCGGTACTCCCGACCTCGAGGAGGTGAGTGCTATGGGAACCACTCTCGGAGCGTCTGAACGGGAGGCATTGAAACAGCAGGTTGACCAGCTCGTTGAACAGGCACCCTTCAATCTACTTACCCGGCAACATCTGCTGGAACTCGCCACCGTGGAATCGGACGGCGCACCGATCGTCAGCCTTTATCTGAACCTGAGCCCGAGAAAGCGGCTGAAGCGAGCATGGGCTGTCGCGCTCAAATCCATGGCTCGTGATGCGATCGAACGGCAGCCGACCTCGATCTCCGCGGACGCCGCGAGGGCTGAGATCGATAAGATCGAGCGCATGCTCGACGAAAAGATTCCCGACCTCGAGAGGGGTGTGGCGGTCTTTTCTTGCGAGCCCATCGATCTCTGGTGGCTCGTGCCCGTGCCGCTGCAAATTAAGAATCGCATGGAAATCGGGCGGCGTCCCTTCCTGCGCCCGCTCGTTCGCATACTCGACGAGCACGATCAGTATGTCGTGGTTCTGCTCGACAAGCGCCGTGCGCGGCTGTTCGTGGGCCAACAGGGATCCATCTTCGAGGTGCTCGACCTGTTCGAGGACACGCCGCCGCACCAGAAGCAAGGCGGCTGGAGTCAGATGCGCTTCCAGCGGCAGCACGACGCGCATGTGATGTGGCACGCGAGCGCCGTGGGGCATGCCACTTCCTTGCTCATCGAGCGGTTCTCGGCCAAGCACCTTCTGGTGTCAGGAACCCAGGAGGCGCTGGTCGAATACAAGGAACAGCTGCCGGCGAGTGCGGCAGATCGTCTCGATGGCACGTTCTCGGTGCCGATCGACATTCCAGCCAACAAGATCCTGGAGGCGATCCGGCCGCTGCAGGAGGAGGTCGAAGCGCGTGAGGAGGAGCGCACGATCGGAGAGATTCAGGAGGCTGTGTCATCAGGCAGAGGGGTCTGGGGGATCGAGGACACCCTCCGTGTCCTTGTCGAGCAGCGGGTCATGAAGCTGATCGTCGATGACCGCTACCACGCGACCGGTGGTGAATGCCTGCATTGTGGGATGATGTCGATCCGGGATGAAGGGGATTGCCGGAGTTGCGGCAAGCCGCTCGCGATCGTCGATGACATCGTCGACGTCGCGCTCGAACGAGCCCTCGATCAGGAGGCTGAGCTCGAGCTCGTCCGTAGCCCTGGTGCACTCGAGCTTCTCGAGGGTGTGGCACCCATCGGTGCGCTGCTGCGTTTCTAGCAAGGCCGTGGCGGGGACGAGGAAGAGGCCTGCTAGAGACAGGAGATCGGGTGTGCCCGTTGCTCTGGTTATTCATGGTGGGGCCTGGAATGTGCCGGATGGCCATGTCAACGCAAGCCTGAAGGGCATATCCGCGGCGCTCACCGAAAGCTGGGAGAGCCTGCTGGGAGGTGCCACCTCCGTCGATGTCGT
>JAUWTE010000497.1 GCA_030609765.1 Acidobacteriota bacterium | reverse complement strand
ACGACCGGCCTCGTCGGAGCTGACACCATGAGCGCGCCGTTGTGGGAACCATCCCCTGAACGCAAGGCAGCAGCGAACCTCACGGCCTTCATGCATCGTCTCAGAGACGATCACGACCTCGAGATGGCTGAGTATCGCGACCTGTACGCCTGGTCCTGTGAAGCCATTGAGCCTTTCTGGGAATCGGTCTGGGACTTCTGTGGCGTTCTCGGAGAAACCCATGGCAGCGAGGTACTTCGCGACGGCGACAAAATGCCCGGCGCGCAGTTCTTCCCTGAGGCGCGGCTCAATTTCGCCGAAAACCTGTTGCGCAAGCGTGGCCCGGAAGACGCCATCGTCTTCTGGGGCGAGGATCAGGTTCAACGCCGCCTGAGCTTTGACGAGCTGTTCGATCGGGTGTCGAGGCTCAGTCAAGCTCTCTCCGCCATGGGAGTCGGAGAAGGAGACCGAGTGGCCGGCTACCTGCCGAACATTCCCGAAGCGGTGATCGCCATGCTGGCCAGCACGGCCCTGGGCGCCGTCTGGTCCTCCTGTTCCCCCGACTTCGGGGTGCAAGGCATCCTCGATCGCTTTGGCCAGATCGAACCCAAGGTCGTGTTCTGTGCCGACGGCTACTACTACAAGGGCAAGCCCTTTTCGGTGCTCGAGCGCGTTGCCGAGTTCGCCCGCGAGCTGCCAACCATCGAAGGACTCGTCGTAGCGGGCTACCTGGACGACAACCCCGACGTCAGCGAGTTGCGCCGTGGCTTGACGGAACACGGCACGCAGCCCTCTCCTCCGCGTGTAGAAACACTCGTGACGCTGACAGCCGAGCATCCCGGTGGCGAGATCGAATACCGGCAGGTGCCCTTCAACCATCCCGTCTACATCATGTACTCGTCCGGAACGACCGGGAAGCCGAAGTGCATGGTGCACGGCGTCGGCGGCACCCTCCTGAAACACCTCTGCGAGCATCAGTTGATGTGCGACATCAAGCCCGGTGATCGAGTTTTCTACTTCACCACCTGCGGCTGGATGATGTGGAACTGGCTCGTGTCCGCTCTCGCCTCAGAGGCAACCCTTCGTCTGTACGACGGCAACCCCTTCGCGCCGAGCCCGAGCATCTTGTTCGACCTCGCTGAGGACGAACGGATGACTCTGTTCGGCACTTCGGCCAAGTACATCGACTCGCTCAAGAACGTTGGCCTCGACCCGAAGTCGACGCATGACCTTGGCTCGTTGCGCACGCTCGCCTCGACGGGATCGCCGCTGGCACCCGAGAGCTTCGAGTACGTTTACGAGCACATCAAGGACGATCTGTGCCTGTCATCGATTGCCGGCGGCACCGACCTGATCGGCTGCTTTGTGGGAGGCAACCCGATCGGCCCGGTGTGGCGCGGTGAGATTCAGGCCCGCGTGCTCGGCATGGCGGTGGAGGTGTTCGACGACGAGGGCCGGTCCCTGCGCGAGGAAAAGGGCGAACTGGTGTGCACCAGGCCCTGGCCCTCGATGCCGGTCTTCTTCTGGAACGACCCGGATGGAGCGCGCTACCGGGCCGCATATTTCGAGCGCTTCCCGGGGATCTGGTGGCACGGCGACTACGTTGAGCTTACCGAGCATGACGGCATCATCATGCACGGCCGCTCCGACGCGACGCTCAACCCCGGCGGGGTGCGCATCGGCACGTCGGAGATTTACCGGCAGGTCGAGCAGCTCGACGAGGTCGAGGAGGCGCTCGCGGTCGGGCAGGATTGGATGGGTGACGTGCGCGTTGTCTTGTTCGTGAAGCTGAACGAGGGCTTGGATCTCACCGAGGATCTGGTAAACAGGATAAGACAGGACGTTCGCACGGGTTGCTCCCCCCGACATGTGCCGGCGAAGGTTCTGCAGGTGACCGACATCCCTCGCACCAAGAGCGGCAAGATTGTCGAGATGGCCGTGCGTGAGGTCATTCATGGTCGTCCGGTGAAGAACCTTGATGCGTTGGCCAACCCTGAGGCCCTGAAGCAATTCGCAGGGCGCGCGGAGCTTCAGGACTGACAAGAGTCTCTCCATGATCTCGAATGGGAGCTGCACTCGGGCGGCGCTCACTGCATTTCTGCTGGTAACGAGCGTATGCACCGCAGCGCTGGCGCAGGAGGATGAGTCCCCGAGCACCGCACTGGATGTACCAACACGCGGGCAGTATTCGGTTACGCGCGCGACCTCCGAGGTCAGCGTCGACGGCGTGCTCGACGAAGCCGCCTGGTCCGATGCGCTGGCCATCGAGATCCCCTACGAATGGTGGCCCGGCGACAACATCCCGGCGGTCGTCGCTACAACCTGCCTGCTCACCTACGACGAGGGCAATCTCTACATAGCTTTCCGTGCCATGGACCCCCGCCCTGGAGACATCCGGGCGCACTTGTGGGATCGCGACCAGATCTTCGATTTGATCACCGATGACCATGTTCTCATCATGATCGATACCTTCGGAGACGACCGGAGCGCCTACCAGTTCCGCGCCAACCCCCTCGGCGTGCAGGCCGACGCCCTCAACAGCGAAGTCGGCACGGGGCTCGAGGACTGGTCCTGGAATGCGATATGGGACTCGGCAGCTCGAATCACAGCCGAGGGCTATGAAATCGAGATGGCGATTCCCTTCAACCAACTGCGCTTCCCCGCGGGCGGCGAGGACCTGACCTGGGGAGTCTCGGCCGGCCGCTCATATCCCCGTGCCGACCGCCATCGTTTTAATTCCCACTACACCGATCGGGGTCGAAGCTGCCGCTTGTGCCAGGCCGATTTCGTGACCGGGTTCGCGGGCATCTCGCCTGGGAGGAACCTCGAGCTCGTCCCCACCTTCACGGCGCTAAGAACTGATCAGATGGAGGACTTCCCCGAAGGGGGTCTCGAGGACGGCGACCCCGATCCCGAGCTCGGCCTGACGGCTCGCTGGGGAGTAACGCCGAGCCTTACCTTCTTGACCGCCATCAATCCGGACTTCTCCCAGGT
>JAUWTE010000301.1 GCA_030609765.1 Acidobacteriota bacterium | reverse complement strand
CATGCAGGCGTCCTTCACGCTGGAGAGCGCGGGACACGTGACCTGCGACCTCTTCGCGCCGGACGGACGCCGCGTGGGTCAGCTGGCGAACGGCAGTTTCAGCGCGGGTCCCCACCTGCTGCGCTGGGAGCCCACGGGTGCGGCGCTGCCCTCGGGCGTCTACTATGTGCGTCTCACCACGCCGCAGGGCACATGGACGCGAAGCATGGCGGTGGTGCGATGAATGCAGCGCCGCATGACTGTGATCCGTCGGGAGAGTGCGCTCTCTCCGAATCATGCCGGCCTTCATCCATCACCACAGCCTCCTGCCCGATGGGCTCGTCGTGCCCGGTGCCGAGGATCACCTCACCTTGGGAACGCGAGATGGAGTCGCAAGGAAAGGGCACGAAGATGAACAAAGCAATGACGGCCGCGGGGCTTCTAATCGCATTCCAGTTGGCTGCGAATCCGCTCATTGCGCAAGACTGGGCTATTCAGACGGTAGACCCCTCGGTGAATGTGGGTTACTACACCTCCGTAGCCCTCGACAGCCAGGGTCTTACCCATATCTCCTACTATGACGCTTACAACGATGCCCTCAAGTACGCGCGCGGGACGGGCGAGGAGTGGGATATTGACGTCGTGGACGCCGATCCGCCTTGGGGAGATGTGGGTTGGTATACCGCCATCGCGCTTGATTCCAACGATTGCCCGCACATCTCCTATTACAAGAGCACTGGCGGCGGTGCGCTCAGGCATGCACGTTGGGATGGTTCCGCCTGGCACATAGTGGTTGTGGAAACCGGATACGAGAAGATCTACTCCTCGATCGCGATTGATTCATCCGATTATCCCCACATATCGTACTGTGACGAGCCACCAGGAGACCTCAAGTACGCCTGGTGGGATGGTGCTGTCTGGCATACCACAATCGTAGAAGATGGGTTCTGTTCGGGCTACTGCACGTCCATAGCCATCGATTCGTTGGACTATCCCCACATTTCATACATCGATGCGTGGGAAGACGACCTCCGCTACGCTCGCTGGGACGGTTCCGACTGGCAGTTTGCATCGATTGATGCTCCTGGATTCTATGGCGATGAGGGCATCATGACCTCGCTGGCCCTTGATTCATCGGACCTTCCTCATATCGCGTATACCTATTGGATCACGGATGATCTCAGGTATGCGTACCATGATGGCGCGCACTGGCAGATCGTGACCGTGGACAGCGACGGGTGCACTGGGAAGTACCCGTCAATTGCCCTCGATGATGAAGACTGCCCGCACATCTCCTATGCGCGCGCAGGAGGCGGCTTTGTCCTTAAGTATGCGCGTTGGACCGGTTCCATCTGGGAACGGACAGAGGTGGATGATCAGGGCAATCCCGGCTTCTGGACTTCAATCGCCCTGGACGGAGTAGGTTACCCGCACATTTCGTATGGGGCCGGCGGTACATCCGTTCTCAGGTGCGCCTGGTTCGAGGGACCCATGGGCATCGAGAATGGCCACGATGATCGGCACAGTCCAGCGATTCCAGCGGATTTCATCCTTTCGAGCGCGGTGCCCAGTCCGTCTGGTGGAACCGCCAGCATCCGCTTCGCCTTGCCCTACGCCTGCGACGTGAGCCTGGAGCTTTGCGACATCGAGGGCCGCAGGGTGGCCATGCTGGCCCAGGGCCACTATGGGGCGGGTACTCACCAGCGCGAGGTGACCGGTCTTGGCGCCGGAGTGTATGTGTATCGGTTTGAAGCAGGCGACTTCACCGAGACGGAGAAGATGGTTGTCATAGAATAGTGGAGGACAACCCCCGCCCAGGACGCAATCGAGCACAAATGATCAGGTTCTCGATTTGGACTGAAGTTCCCCGTGTCAAAGCACATGCATTCCCTATAGTAGTCACCGGGAACCACGGGAATCGTATCACCGAGCAGTGCAACGTCGAGGTACTTCTCGACACGCCGCTCAAGCTGGCTGTCTTGGCATCCTACTTCCGCCGCGCTGTCACCACAATCGTCAGTGTCCTAAGCTCATCCTCAGAGTAGCGCCGAAAACGCGGAGCTAGAGCATGAGAAGGGGGCGCAGCGTCCGCCTCCTTCCGCCGAACCTCCAGAATCTCGAATCCGGTCCCTTCCATGAATCGCAGGTGATCACTTGCACGTAGCCGGTTTGTGAAACCCGCGCTTCTTCCCTGCATGAGCGACCAGAGGGTCTCACCATAGCGCAGGAAGTCCAGAGGCTCCGAGTGATGGTGGTCGCGCAGGTCGATGATATGGCTGCACAGGCCGCCCGAACTGACCACGCGTGCAAGCTCGCAGTAGACCGTCTCGATCTCCTGCACGTGCTCCAGGACAGAGCAGGAGTAGACGAAGTTGACGCACGCATCCGGCAGCGGCAGCGACCGACCGTCGGTGATTTCATAGGAGAGCCGGTCACCAAGCGTCGGGAAGCGCATCCCTACAGGCAGAAGTTGCTCAGCCCGCGTGCGGCGCGCCTCGGGGGACAGCGGCGAAGGAAGCTGCTGCTCCTCAACCCACGCTTCCAGCTGCTGCAGGAGGCGACGGTAGATCCCTCGCCCGGTCTCCGCGCTAGCGTACCTCCTCACATCCACTGCCGTGCACCGCTCGGCTCCAAGCACGCAGAGCAGAAACGCCTGCCCCAGGCTGTTTCCGGGACCCAACTCCAGTGCGCGGAGATCCTCTAGCTTCCCACCGTGCGCGCGAAGTCTCCGCAAGTGACCTTCCAAAAGGCCCACGACCCACTCCGGATCAAACATCTGACCGGTGCGATCTGCGTGACGGCGCTCGTCCAGCTGAGCCACACCGGGGATGCGCAGGACGGCGTCTTTCATCAAACGGGTGGCCACGTAGGCCCAGCGGTGGATGGGTACCGGTGACATGTGGCCGTGATTCTCCCCACCGTTCCGCGCATCGTCAACCGCGAAGTCGATGTCGCAGTGTCCCGCGACGTCCAGTTGCCATTTCGGGCCGGTCAGCTGATCGGCGCGGACGGTGGTCCTTCCGCATGGCCGAGCAACAGCCGATGACGAAGCAGCTTCGACGCCCGGGTGTGGTGCGACAACCTGGGGGTATCCGTCTATGATCCGTACGGGACAGGTCCAACGGCCCAGAACCTCCATCCCCTCAAGGTCATTGTGCTTGATGACGGTCCAGAACCTCCATCCCCTCAAGGTCATTGTGCTCGAAGATGGAGCCTGCGTACCCCCCCCAATCGAAGAAGAGGCGAGAAACCACACCCTCGAAGGGTGTCAAGAAAACAGTCACGGGACATAGGGTCTAAGAGTCGATGAGCCAAGCTCGCCGGGGGGGATCGGGGCGGGGGCCAACCCGCACCCTTAGCCGACCTACCGCGCCCGATCCTTACCGCACCGCCTCCATGCGGCCCGACGATTCGCAGTTGGCATCCTCACCTGGAGGATGCCGGAAGAAGTGCAAGTGTCGGGCCAGGGGAGGCATCTCGCATGGGCCGCGCATCGCCGGCGGTGTATCCGCCTGGGCGGCAGCCAGGTCGGGAGGTCCGCGGCGCTTTTCTTTCGACGGGAGAGGACCCTCGAGACGACGTCACGGACACGCACACGGGTGAACGTGCGACATCTGTTCATGTTCACGCGCGACCGGTGGGATCACATGCTGCACCGCAGCACCGGAACCATGTGCTCCGCGCCATCGGACATATCGAAGGGCTGGGTGATGGAGAGCGCGCCGAAGGTCGTCACCCAGTCGAACACGCCGGAGAGCTTCACCAGCGCGCGCATCTCCTGATGCGTGAAGACGCGCACCGGGGCGCTGTCGCGGACGACGCGCGTCGCGCCGCCCTCCGAGATCTCGAGGATGATCTCGAGATCCATGATCTGGGTGATCGGATTGATCTCCTCGTGGCCCGACCCGCGACGCGCTTTGACGTGCACGCCGTCCTGTTCGGATTCCCACTGCCGTGGATGCATGCGCGGATAGCCGAAGAAGGCGGCGGGGTGCTCCATCTCGATCACGTAGAGGCCCCCACGGCCCAGGTTCTTGGCCACGGAGACGAGATGGGCGACGACCTCATCGTTCCGCAGGAGATACTGGAGAGACCCGCACGGACTGAACGCCAGATCGACGGCCTCGGGCAGTGAGAAGTCGCGCGGATCGGCGAGGATGAAGGACGCCGTGCCCGAGCTCCCGGTGGCCTCGTCCCCCGCCCCAGGGTCGCCGGCGAGGCTCTTCTCCTCGGCGTAGGCCACCATTTCGGGCGAGAGACTGGTCCCGTACGTACGCACTCCGCGCCCCGCGAACCGGCGCATGTGGTACCCCGGCCCGCAACAGACCTCGAGAAAACTGTCCAGGCGACCGCGACCGAGATTGCGGCTGAGGTACTCCAGAAAGCCGCACTCGACCTCCAAGTCGCGGTTGTCAAACGCAATGTCGCAATAGCGCGGTTGTGCATAGATCGACTCGTGATGCGGTTGGGGCAACGTCGACATTTTCCCGGCTCCTCCACGCTTCCTTCCGGGGAAACCCGCGGAACCCATTGCTCGTGAATGCAGCCCTAGCAGCCCGTGGCAGAAGTCACCCGGGCTGCGAGCAGCCGATCGGGCTTGCCCACTCCCCGCGCCTGGGGTACACCCAAAGCGGGGGGAGGATCGCGCCGGCGGGTCTGCCGCGCGGTCACGCCGGCGGTACACGGAGGTCCCAGTGGGCATCCCCGCTCTCATCCTGATGATGGGCAGTCTGTTCCTGCCCCGCTGGCGGCGTCTGCGTCCTCTCGATCCCGAGCGCAGGCTGCTGGTGTCGGCAGGGCTTGCGCTGCTGGCTCTCGT
>JAUWTE010000214.1 GCA_030609765.1 Acidobacteriota bacterium | reverse complement strand
GATTCTCCGACGCAGAGGGTGGGCGCTCCGCCCAAGGACTCTCTCCCCACGGTCGACCATCTGTCTCCCCTCCTGTCTCTCGACTCGAGCCATGAAGAAAAGAAGGTCCGAGACTTCGACGACCGCATGCGGAGGGCGTTGGAGGCGGACCTGATCGACTACGTGGTGGAGCTCAAGTTCGATGGGTTGTCGATCGAGGCGGTGTATCGGGAGGGCTTGCTGGAGCGTGGCAGCACGCGCGGTGATGGTTATCGGGGAGAGGAGATCTCTGAGAACCTGCGTACCATTCCTAGTTTGCCTCTGCGACTCGTGGGTTCACCTCCTCCGCTTTTGGCCGTGCGTGGAGAGGTGTACATGCCTCTGGATGGCTTCCATGGCTTGAATCGAACACGACTCGAGCGCGGGGAGGAGCCCTTCGCGAATCCTCGCAATGCCGCGGCGGGGGCACTTCGGCAACTGGATTCGTCGATTACCGCGACGCGGCCGTTGGATGTCTTCTTCTACGACATCCTGGCTATCGAATGGGAACCGGAGACCCTGCCCGAAGCGCCTGACAGTCATTGGCAGGAGCTCGAACTGATGAGGCGGTGGGGATTCAAGGTCAACGATCGCAGCCGCTTCTGTCGGGGCATCGACGAGGTCGTCGAGTTCCACCACGAGCTCGAGCAGGAGCGCGACGAGTTGCCCTATGAGATCGACGGCATTGTTATCAAGGTGGACGGCCTCGCCGCGCAAGATGATTTGGGCCTGCGTTCGCGCAGTCCGCGTTGGGCGTTCGCATACAAGTTTGCGCCTCGCCTCGAGGTGACGACCGTCGAGGAGATCATTTTGCAGGTCGGGCGCACTGGCATTCTGACTCCGGTTGCCCTTCTGGCGCCCGTCGAGGTCGGAGGCGTGACCATCTCGCGGGCCTCGCTCCACAACTACGATCAGGTGCGAGAGAAGGACATTCGTCCCGGCGACCAGGTACGCGTGGCGCGGGCGGGAGATGTCATCCCCTACGTGGTCGAGAGAGTCGACGCGCGCCCCGATTGCGAGCGCGCCGAGCCGTTCGAGATGCCCGATCTCTGCCCCGTGTCCGGATCCGACGTCGTACGTGACGGTGCCTACTTCGTCTGCACGGGCGGGCTTTCGTGCAGTGCGCAGTTGCTCGGGTCGGTGCAGCACTATGCGAGTCGTCATGCGCTGGACATCGAAGGGCTCGGAGAAAAGACCGTTCGGCAACTCATCGTCGAGGGGTTGATTCAGAGCTCGCTGGCGGATCTCTATCGGCTCACTGAGGCTGACCTTCTCCCCCTCGACCTTTTTGCGGAGACGAAAGCAGAGAACCTGATTGCCGCGATCGAGGCGAGCAAGAGCACAACGCTGAGCCGATTCATCTACGGGCTCGGAATCCGCCACGTGGGGGAGCACACCGCCGACGTGCTGGCGCGGGAATTCGGTGGCATCGCGGCCCTCATGGAGGCAAGTGAGGAAACACTTCTCGAGGTGCATGAGGTGGGGCCGGGAGTGGCCCGGAGCGTGCGTGAGTTCTTCGCCGATCCTGCCAACCGCGATGTCATCCGCCAGCTGCGCGCGGCCGGCATCGAGCCGCGCGTCGAGCGGCGCAGACAAGTTTTTGATGGCGAGCGTTTTGTGGTGACAGGTGCGTTGGAGCGGTGGGGTCGTACTGAGGTGGCCGAGTTGCTCGAGTCTCTCGGCGCCCGTGTGACATCCTCGGTGAGCGCGCAGACAGACTACGTAATTGTCGGGGGAAGGCCGGGCTCGAAGGCACGTCGTGCCGCAGAGCTCGGGGTTGCGATCCTCGACGAAGCCGGACTTGTGGCTCTCCTGCAGGGTCGCGGTCTGAAAGTCGACTGAGAGGAGATCTCGAATGGGTAAGCTACCGGATTTCTACGAGCGTTTTCTGGAGAATTTTCCCGAGGTCGGGAAGACCTATAATGAGCTGTCGGCAGCGTGCATGAGTGCTGGGCCCCTGGACGCCCAAACTGCAGAGCTGATCAAGATCGGTGTCTCGATCGGTGGCCGTCTGCGTGGGGCCACCCGGTCGCACACGCGGCGCGCCCTGAAAGCTGGGGCTAGCCAGGAGGAGATCCGGCACGCTGTGCTGATGGCGACAACGACAATTGGATTTCCGGGCATGATGACCGGTCTTGCCTGGGTAGAAGAGATATTTCAGGAGGAAAGAGAATGAGCGAGGTGGTGGTCCACGAGTGTCCAGACGGCCAGCGATTCAGGATCAACAAGATCCAGGAAATCCGTGAGCGGCCGTTGGTGAAAGGTGTGAGCTATGCCTTCCAGATAGATTCGGATGTAGAGGAAGGCGCAGCCGCCGCGGAAGCGGGGGGTGCAGGGTCATTCGACGTTGCCGTGAGCTTCGCGCCGATCTTCGTGAGCATCGCGACTCCCCAGGCACGCAAGGACCTCGATACGCAAGCTGTGAAGTTGGTTGCCCAGTTGCTAGATGATGGCCACCGTCAGCAGGCCGAGCTCCGGATCACCAGCGACGGCGCGGCCAAGCTCGGGGATAGCGTGATCGGACGCCTCTACCGGCTGGCCTAGCCCGGACCTCTCTCCTTGATGGGGCGGGCCACCTTGAGTGAGCCCGTTGAGAAACCCGGGTTAGTTACGCTCCGGCGCGACGCATCCGGCATTGCGCTGGTAAACAGTGAATCGCTCGCCCTCATGCTGGAGCTCGAAGCAGGGCTGCCGGGCCCAGATCGGCACGGCCGTCGAGCGCGCCCGATCGACAAGGATGAGGTTGGCTCCCAAGCCGGCGAAGCGTTCCTCAGCAGTTGCAGAGTCGGTTGATCCATAGGCCCTTCGCAGCGCCCGTTGGGTCTCCTGGAAGTCTTCTGAGGTCGCTCCGAACAGGAGCGCCACCCTCTCGTAGGTTGCTACCTGACGTCGGCGTAGCCAGTAACCGAAGGCTGGTGTTTCGTCATCTGGATGAATGGCGACTACGCTCTCCGGTGGTGTTTCCGTGTTGATCGAGTGCGCGGCGTCGAGAAAGTCGGATGGCGTGGGCCAGAACAACGCGCCCTCCAGTGTCACTCCAATGGCGGCGTACGGGACGGCTATCGCGCAGACCGCAACGAGCACCCAACATGGCCATTGTTTCTCGCAATAGCGCACCCATACCTCGGCTGCGAATACTGCGAGCAGAGCCCAGACGATCAGCATCGATCGGGCGAAAAGGTTGTTGGGTCCGTCCACCGGTGGTCGAACGAGCGTTACGAGAACGAGTATCGTAACGACGAAGACGGAAGCCTCGGCCAGTGCGCGGTTTCCGATCCGGTGTCGCCAGAGGAGCCAGACTCCGGCGCCGCCGGCTAGACCAACGATCCCGAGCTCCATGATGTAGAAGGCCGGGGTGTCGAGCAGACGGCTCCACTGGTGATCGCCGAGTAGCGCTGTGGCGAAGGCTCCGTTCTGCCACCCGGCGGCACTGGAAACGTGCAGTGTCAATCGTCCGGAGGCCCCCACCCGGGTGAAGCCGTAAAGGATCGGCGTTGCCAAGGCCGCGGCCAGAAGGCCCGCATATCCCCACCGGGCGAAGCTGTCCACCCGCCACGGCATGCGGCGCTCGCGCCAGGCGTCGACCAGAATGAGCGAACAGGCTCCCGCTGCCAGGGCCAGTGCCACGTAGGAGGAAATCGCCGGTAGTGCCGCCAACATCAGGGCTGGGAGCAGGTACCCGTAGGCCGGTCGATCAGGGTGATGATCGCGGTGCCTCAGGGTGTGAATCAACAGCAAGGAAATCAGCACTGCCAACATGTGCTGTGGAGCCCAGATTGTCGCCACATAGGGTGGGTTGAAACAGCGCTCGTTGTGATGAGCCCAGAAGTCGAGTTGGGTCGAGGGCACGGCGGCGCGGAATCCGGCAAGGCCGTTTGGCAGGGGCCACGCCCCGATGATGTCAGCCGCTGCATGTATGGCCATCACGACCATGTCGAAGCCGCCCAGAAGGGTTCCGCCGATCGCCGCAACGAGGGCCACCTTGTTGTTTCCTGTGAGCCCGCGTGCCAGCACATACAGGACGAGGGGCAGCGCCGCTGCAACCAGCAGAGTGAGAAGGAGCAGGATGACGAAGACATCGACCGAGCCTCCCGCGGCCCTGTGCACGGCTGCCCCGAGGAGTTGGAAGCCGGAGTAGTAGGGTCCGGAAGGAACCGGGTAGAGGAACGGATTTCTCGGCGGCATGATCTCCGTCGCACCGAGGGCCGAGGCGACAACGAGGTGCTTGTGCCAGTCGGTCATGCCCATGTGATGCACTCCGTCAGCGCGTTCCAGCCCATACGGAGTGAAGGCGACCGCTGTGAGCGCCGTGAATACCAGGGAAACCAGAAGAAGCAGGGCGAGAGTGCGTCGCGACGTCCTGGGCGCCGTCCCGGCGCCGTCCCCTTCCGGATTCGTGGGAGCTCCGGGATCGCCCTCCCTTGCGGCAGGGGATCGCGGTCGCACAATGGACTGAAGCGTGACGAGGGAGCAGGCGATCAAACCCGGCAACACTACGAACAACGGGCGCGACACGCCGAAGGCGATCGCCCCCGCCCACAGGGTCCATATGGAAATCGCGGCACCGGCGATCGAGAGGCCAAGGATCTCAACCAGGTCTGCCTCTGGATTCAGGCTAACTACCAGCCGGGCCACAGCAATCCCAGGTAGCACCACCACGACGCAGAACGCGGCCAAGCCGGCGAGCGGAGCCCACGGCAGGAAGCAGACTGGGAGGGTGACAACCAGGGCTGCCCAGCAGCCGAGGTGCGCAGATTCACGGCGGAGAAGAGAACGGTGCAAGAGCGCAGGTCTCAGCATCACGTCGTCGCCCCTCCTTGCCCTCGCCCGAGAGTCCCACTTCCCAGACCCACCACACTTTCACCACGGCCGGCCAGGGACTCATAGAGCATCAGGAGCTCAGAGGCTATTTGCTCTGGAGCATAGCGGCGCACGAAGTCTGCTGCGGCTCCGGAATCATGCATCCATCGACCGTTGATGATCTCGCCGATACCCCACGCTAGAGCACCCGGATTGTCGGAGCTCACGACGATACCGACACCGCTCTCGGGAACTGCAGCAGCAATCCCAGTCGTTTCCGTGACGACGAAAGGTGTGCCGACTGCCGCAGCCTCGATCGCGACCTTGTTGTGCGACTCCAAGTAAGAGGGGATTGCGACCACATCCGCGGCCGCCAACATCTCGAGGTTGCCGGGCGGGGCAACTGGTCCGGCGAATGACACGCGTTCGTTCACTCCGAGCGCCTCGGCTCGATCTCTCAAGTACTCGGCGTAGTCTCCGAACGAAGGGAGGCTCAGCGATGGGCCGACGATCAACAACTTGGCTTCAGGCAGTTCCTTCATCGCGGCCACCAATACGTCGAGGCCCTTGAAAGGGTGCAGCCTGCCCATGGCCATGATCAACGGGCTGCCCGCGGTACTGAAGCGAGAATCGACAGCGGCACGAGCTCTCTCTCTGCGCTGGCTACGTTCATCGGCGGACTCGCCGGCTGCCTCGATCGTCGCGTTCGTCACACAAATGGGGATGATTCGGGTTTCTCCCCGAACCCCGATAGACTTCACGACTCGTTCAACGAGCGCGGAGCTACAGCGGACCGCGTTGGCTCGGCGCAGAACCCAGGAGACCAGAGCCCGCGGCAGTGCATGCCTCCTGAAGCCGTATTGGGCGCGGTCGACCACGAGAACATCCTCGCCCATCGGCTTGATCACCAGATGTCCCCGCCACCGCGAGGCGACTGCCGCCATGGCCGCGGCCGCACCGTTCGGGTAAGCATCCTCCACGTGCAAGATCTCTGCTTCATCGCCGCATTGGACCAGGTATCTGCGCAAGGCGGCAGCGGCAGGTAGCAGTGTCCGGGTCTTGAAAGCGAACGAGGATAAGCGCCCCAAACGCGACGAGAGCCTGGATTCCTCGAGCTGTACGGCGCTGCTGTCGGGATCCTTCTTTGACACTCCAACCGTCAGAAGGCGAAAGTCATGACCCTGGGCGCGAATCGCATCTCCG
>JAUWTE010000502.1 GCA_030609765.1 Acidobacteriota bacterium | reverse complement strand
AGCTCGTCGATCAGAGTCTCGAGAGCCTCTACGTGGCGGCTCTCGATGCGCGGGACCTGGATTTCCGCACCTTCGGAGGGTGGCGTGGCGAGGTCTGCACCCAGGTGGAAGAGCTCGTTCTGAATCACCGGGAGCGCCTCTGCGAGCCGCTCGTCCAGACCCGCCGCAAGGGCGACACCGATGTGCGCGTTGAGCTCGTCGACCACACCGTAGGCCCGCACGCGCGGGGCATCTTTCGGAACCTCACGCCCCGAAGCTAGCTGGGTCACGCCGTCATCCCCCATGCGTGTGTAAATCCTGGTCAGTCGTGGCACGAGGCTCCTCCTCCTGTCGGGCTTCAGCGACCGCCGAGCCTCACCTGCAGCCCCAGATAGCCACTGAGTCCAGCCGTACCGAAACCGTAGACCTCTTCGTACTCGGTGTCGAGGAGGTTGTCGATACGCCCCTTCAGAGCCAATCGTCGGGATATCTGATAGCCAGCCGCCAGGTTCACGAGGGCATAGGCATCCAGTGCAATGGGGCCCGAGGGGCCGACGTCGTTGCGCTCACCCTTGGCGATGAGCTCGGTGAATACGTGCAAACCCTCGGCCGGGTAGAACGTCACCTGGACCGCACCCTGGTGACGCGGCCGGCGCGCCAGTTGCTCGCCGCTATCCTTCTCTGCGGCATCCATGAACGTGTAGCTGCCGGCCAGCGCGATGAGCTCGTTCGGCGACCAGTCACCACCAATCTCCAATCCCTGAGTCAGTGCAGCCCCGAGGTTCTGAAATCCCACGAAGGTGAAGTCGATCAGCTCACTGATGTCGTTGCGAAAGAAGGTGACATCAAGCCGCGCTCGCGCCTGGCGCATGATCATCTCCACCCCGAGGTCTACGCCAATGCTCTCCTCGGGCTTCAGATCGAGGTTGCCGTAGATCGGGAAATAGAGGTCATTCAACGCCGGGGATCGGAAAGCGGACCCGGCCGAGCCGTGCAGCCGCAGGTTCGGCGTCAGTCTCCCCGTACCCGTGGCACGAAAGGTCCATTTGCCGCCGAAGCGGCTGTGATCCTCGTAGCGGCCACCGAGAGTGAATGCGGCGACATCCGCCATGTCGATGCGGTCATGCAGGTAGAGCCCCACCACATCAACCCTCTCGTTGTATCCCGATTCATCGAAAGAACTGGTGCTCAGAACCTCAGCCTGTTCACGCCGGTACTCAACCCCGCCGATCAGCGTCTGTGAGCCTGTTACGACAACCTCGTTCTGCCAATCAAGCTCTCGGACCGCAGCATCGAGCGCGAAGGCAGTGTAGAAGCCGTCAGGCGTGTCGGTCCTCAGGTCGGCCTCGCTGTCGGAGAAGGCCAGTCGCGTGGTCCAATGGCTGCTCTGATAGCCGACCGCTGCCCCGGCATAGATCTCCTGATTTGTCTGCCGATTGTTGACGTTGTCAGCCGGGCCGATTCCGAAGACATAGTCGTCGAAGCCGAGATCGCTGTCGAAGCCCCGGATGAAGCCGTCGAGAGAGAATCCGGTGGTCGAGGAGTAGTCGAGACGGCCACTGTAGGAGACGTTACGCAGGTCATCGGCCTCGGGGTTGCCGCGCGACTCTGCTGCGGCGGAGAACCCACCAGTGTCCAAATAGCTGACACTGCCCGCATAGCGCACAGCACTCGCTTGCCCGTTCACCCAGGTGTGTATCCGGCCGGAATCGTACGAGCCGCCCTCGGCCTCGATCCCCCAGCTCGCCGGCCCGGAGCCACGCTTGGTGATGACATTGATGACGCCGCCCATGGCCTCCGAACCATAGAGCGGGCTCTGTGGACCGCGCACGATTTCGATCCGCTCAATCTGATCGGCGGCGAGCTGCAGGTGGGAAAAATCGTAGCTACCCGTGGTCGGCGAGTTGAGCTTCACACCGTCAACCATAAAAAGAGTGTGATTGGAGTTGGTACCACGTAGGAAGACCGTGGCTGCGGCACCCGGCCCGCCACTGCGAGCGGTAGACAGACCCGGAGTACGCTCCAGCACCTCGATCAACCAGAGAGCACCGCTCTCGTCGATCTCTTCGGAGGTGATGACAGAGACCGCGCTGCCGACGTTCGCGACACTTTCCTCGATGCGGTCGGCTGTGACGACGACCTTCTCCTCGTGACGAAGCTGCTCCTGCTCGGCGGCGCTGGTTTCCTGGCCGGCGGAAGCGGCTTCCTGAGAACGATGCGCGTTCTGGTTCGCGGCCAGTGCGGCCGGTTGCGCACCGGCTCTGAGCGGCAGAGTGGCGCATAACGATAGCGCCAGGAGAGTAATAGCGGTGATGCGGAGCTTCACGGCATCCTCCTTCCGAATGCCTGGGCCGAAGCACCGCGAGAGGTACCCCTCCCGCGAGGGCCAACCCAAGTAGGAACGCGCAAAACACGTTCCTAGGGAGTTGGTGACGGTCTCCTGGCTTACGGATCTTCCTACTCGCCGCTACCTTCCCAGGACTCACGCCCCAGTGGCGTTCCGGCGGGGCCATCCGTGTTCACTTTGGAATACGAATCGCGCCGCCTCGAGCAGCTTTCGTCCCCGATCACAGTTGCGGGGCAGCGTGGGAATCACACCCACTTCCCGTGACACAAGAATCACAGAACAGTTTCAGTCATACCACAGGTCTGCCGCCCGCACCTAGTCAGGCGACGGAGTGAGGGGAGAATTCCTCGGCACCTGAGGTGGCGGAGATGACCCGTCAGCGACGGCTAACCTGGATTCAGCGCTGCACGCTCTCAACGTAGTCGCGCAACTGCTCCGCTGTGGGAGGTATGCCTCGCCAGACGCGAACGATCTCGCCTTTGCGAACATATGCGAGCTGCGGCACGGCGCCATCGCCTGTGAATTGTACGAAAGCCCGCGAAGGTAGCTGATACACAGGGAACGACACGGCCAGCTTCGCCTTGTACTCGTCGACTT
>JAUWTE010000338.1 GCA_030609765.1 Acidobacteriota bacterium | reverse complement strand
CCGGGATGTGATCGAGTACACCAGCCCAGAGGCCGGAGGCGGTGGGCGCCATGTCGATGAGCTCGCTCGTATAGATGCTACCGACATTGGTTGAACGGATGTCGACGACCGGGCTCTCACCACTGATCGTCACCGTTTCCTCGACGGGGGCCAGGTTCATCGTCACGACCACCTCGATGTTGCGACCGACGGATATCTGCAGTCCCTCGCGCACGACTTGCTTGAATCCCGCCAGCGACAGCGTGGCAGTGTAGGTGCCCGGTGCCAGGCCGGGAAAGCGGATCGTGCCGTTCATACCGGTATGCTCGGTGCGTGTGCCCAAGGGGCCCTGAACGGTGACCATGACCCCCGGCATGTGCAGGCCGTCGGGTCCGATTGCCCGGATGACCATGGCGCCGGTGTCCTTGATCTGCCCCTCGCTAGCCGCCGCCGTAGCCGCGGCGGGCCACACTGCCAGCATCACGAACACGCAGAAGCAGATGCCGGTCAGGCGCAGTACGTACTCAGTCGTTCCGCCTCCTGGCGAATCGCTTCTCTTCAATCTCTTCAACATGGCGACCTCCCCACTCTTTTTGGGAGCGGCCTGCGGTGGGGGATCAAACCAGGGGGAAACTCCTCTCGCTCATTTCTGAAACTCCATCACCTCACCACAACTCACATGCACATCACTCATCACTGTGAAGCTCTATCGACAGATCATTCCGATCGCAGCGCCTCCAGCGGATCCGCTCTCGTTGCTCTCCGTGCCGGCAAGTACGAGGCGACCACTCCGGCAGCCAGCAGGGCGAGAGCTGCAAAAACGAAGGTCAGCGGATCGAATGGCTCCATCCCGAACAAGAACACCGACAAGCTCTCGGCCACCAAAGATGCAAGAAGGGACCCGGCAATCACCCCGATCAGCGCCAGCGACATTCCTTGTCGGATCACCATGCGTAAAACGTGCGAGCGCTGGGCGCCGAGAGCAATACGAATTCCCATCTCCTGGGTGCGCCTGGACACTGAATAGGACATCACCCCGTACACACCCACCATGGCGAGCAAGAGAGCGAGCCCTGCCAGGGCGCCCATGATCTTGGCCATGGCGGCACTTTCGCCCAACTCTCCCGCCTTGAGGTCCGCCATGCTCTCCACCGAGTGGATCGGCACGTTCCCATCGAGCGCGAAAACTTCGTCCCGTATGGCCGCGACCAACCTCGTTGGCTCCCCCCTGGTGCGAACGACCAGGCTCATCCTGGTTTCCGGGAACTGGAAGGCCGACACAAAGACCATGCTACGGGTCTGGCCGATGGACTCGAGCGTGTCCTGCGCTACCCCCACGATCTCCCGGCTTTCGCCCCAGAAGATGATCTGCCGGCCGATCGGGTCTTCATCGGGCCAGTGACGGTTCGCCAGAGCCTGGTTGATGATTACTACTGACGTGCTCTCGGGGTGGTCCTCGGGGGTGAAGGGGCGGCCACGGACGATGGCCGTCTGCATTGCCTCGAAGTAGCCGGGGAACACGTAGCGGTAGCTAGCCAGTGGATTACGGCCAGGACCCGCGGATTCCCGACCAGCGACGGCGTACTCCGCATTGCTGTCGGCGTGGAAGGGAAGGCTGCTGGTGCCCCCCACCGCCTCGACGTCGGGAAGAGACTCCAATGCCCACAGTAGATATCTGTAAAAGCCGATTCTCGAGATGCCATCCGGGTACTGGTTTTCGGGGAGAGAGACCTCGAACGTGAGCAGGCTCTGCTCATTGAATCCGTAGTCGGCAGACTGCACCGAGAAGAACCCTCGTATCAGGAGCGCGGACGAAACCAACAGAGTCGCCGCCAGGCAGATCTCAGCGACGACAAAGAACTTGCGCAGGCGATCAGCCTTGCTGCCGACGTTGCCACGGGGGCCTTCCCGTAGGGAGTCAGCGAGATACGGCCGCGCGATCTGCAGCGCCGGGGCGAGCCCGAAGATGAGCGGAGTCATTGCGGTCACCATCAGGGCGAACAACAGTACCCGCCCATTGATGCCCATGGCCTCCACAAACGGGAACCAGGCCGGCATGATCGACGCCAAGGCGCGAACTCCAACCAGTGAAATCGCCACGCCCAGCAGTCCCGCCAGGATCGCAACGACCGCCGCCTCGGCCAGCAGGCGCCGAACGATGTGACCGACGCCGGCTCCGAGCGCGCGTTGCACGGCGATCTCGCGGCCGCGCCCCATCACCCTTGTCAGCATGAGGCTGGCTATGTTGGAGCAGGCGATCAGCAGGACGAAGCCGGCCGCAACGGCCGCGATCAGGCAGCCCAGGCGGGCTTCCTCCCCGAAGATCAGATCATGCAGAGGTCTGACGCTCGCCCCATATCCGATGTTTGTCGACGGATACTCCTCAGCCAGGTTACGGGCGATCCCCGCCACTTCCGCGTTCGCCTGCTCTTCCGTTGCCCCGGGCTCGAGCCGGGCAATGGAGGTCAGCAGGTGGGAGCCCCGGTTCTCATCGCCGGCGATGCCGAACGGAGCCCATATCTCGCTCGCTGACTTCGGTTGCCAGGCCCAGGTGGTTGCCGGCAGGACTCCGACTACCGTATGTGGTTCGCCGTCGAGCAGAATTGAGCTGCCCAGAAGCTCCGGGTCGGCGCCGAAGCGGCGGCGCCAGAGTCCGTCGCTGATGATGCACACGCGATGATGCCCGAAGCGTTCCTCGTCGGGTAAGAAGGCGCGTCCTACAGCCGGCTGCAGCCGCAGCACCTGGAAGAAGTTCCAGGACACCCTCTCGCCATTGATTCTCTCGGGCTCACCGCTGCCGGAGAGATTGAAGGCATAAGGGTAGAGCGCGGCGACATTCATCGTGCTGCTCTGCTCGCGAAAGTCGACAAAGTCCGGAAGTGACTGAGACCCGAGGTAAAAGCCTCGGTCTGTCTGACTGGCGAAGACGTGCAGGAGAGAATCGGCGTCCTCGAGGGGAAGGGGATGGAACATCCACACGTCGACGGCGCTGAAAACGGTGACGGTGGCGCCGATTCCGATCGCCAGCGTCAGCACGGCGATGGCGGTGAAACCCGGGTCACGTCGGATCTGAAGCAGGGCGGCGCGAGCCTCATACAACAGTGTTGCCAGGCGCTCCCTGCCGCGCCCGGGCGCTCGGTCGAAGAACGAATCGAAGCGCGCGTGCTGGAAGGCGGGAACGACCGATCGCAGCGTCTGGCTCCAGTACCAGCGTCGTGCTCGTGCGGGACCCACGACGATCACGAGATCGGCGTAGCGGCTGCGAAGATCCTCGAGGATGTCGATCCTCAGTTCTTCAGGTAGCAACCGGCGTAGGATCCCCACTGCCAGACGCGGGGGTTGCCAGAATGGATTCAGGCCGTCGAGCACACTTATCCCTCTCGCAGGTCAGGGTGGAGCTTTGCGCTCTCCCAGAGCTGATCGAACATCGCGCGCGAGGAGCGCAGCGCCGAGGCTCCCTCGGTGTTCAGCCGATAAAGCTTTCGGGGTGGCTCGCCGTTACCGCCGGCGTCGCCGAAGCGAGACGATATGTGGCCTTTCTTTTCCAAGCGGCGCAGCGTCACGTGCACCGCGGTAATCGAGACATCGCGGCCCGTGGCGCGCAATATCTCCTCGTAGATGGATCGCCCGTTGGCCTCCTCGCCTGCCGACGCCAGGCCGAGGAGCACGAGCTGTTCGAACTCGCCGAGGTTGCTTCCTTTGGGCATAGGCTTCCTCTCTCATCGTCTGTAGTAAACATAGTTTATCAGTAAACAAGAGATAATGCACGGCCGCGGTAACGACTTGGCTAGAGAGCGGGCCGCAATTGCAGAGAACGGAAACTCAGCTAGGGTCGGCCGAGCTGGTGGATCGGCGCAGGACCAGGTCGATAGCCATCAGGTGCTTGTGCAGCCAGCCGCAGACCTTCTCTTCAACCTCGCTGACAAAGCGCGGGTTGTTGCCCTGCTCGTCGAAGAGCTCCCGCAGGTCGGCGAAATCGCGCAGGAAGCACTCGTGCGCGCACTTGTTGGTCACGCGCACGGGACATTGGAGGCGATCCATGTGGCCCTCCTCGCACTCGAAGTGCCGGACCGCGTGGTCTGCCAGAATATCCAGACGTTCGGTGATCTTCTGGCGCGACTCCCCCGACTCGAGCGCCGACAGCAGCTCGTTGACCAGGACGAACACCTCCCGGTGCTGGTCGTCGACCTCCTGAATGCCGGTCGCGTATTTTTCGTCCTTCCAGACAAGGGCCATGACGCTCGCGAGGAGTGGGTGTCGGTCGCCAGGGTACGGCCGACATCCTAACAGGGCAGCGGGCACGACGGTGATTCCAGCAGAGGGACGCAAGGCCAGCGGCTAAAGAAAAAGGGACCCGACCGATTCGGCCGGATCCCTTTCTCCTGCGGGCTTGCGCCCAGTAGCGGGGGCCAGATTTGAACTGGCGACCTTCGGGTTATGAGCCTGTTTTCACCGTCTGCCGCTCCTTACCGCTCCTTGCTGCTCCTTACCGCTGTGCTCCGTAAGGTGCTGTCAGAAAAGCACTTACAGTCGCTCGCCTATGT
>JAUWTE010000354.1 GCA_030609765.1 Acidobacteriota bacterium | reverse complement strand
CGCATGAAGCGGCGTGTCATCACGGCACCCCGCTTCTATTTCTTCGACGTCGGAGTTGTGGCACAGCTAACCCGACGCGGTGTGGTTGAACCGGGCTCCGAACTTTTTGGGCGGGCCTTCAAGCACTTTCTATTCATGGAGATCCGAGCGCACGCAAACTACTCGGAAACGAACTACCCCATAGCCTACTGGCGGACAGTGTCGCAGATTGAGGTCGATTTCATCCTTGGAGATCAGGAGATCGCCGTGGAGGTCAAATCGACTTCCCATGCCGGCAATCATCACCTCAAGGGATTGCGGGCGCTCAAGGAAGAATTCGTCGCCAGGCACTACATCCTGGTGTCACTTGATCCTCGGCCCCGCAAGACGGAGGACGGTATCGAGATCCTGCCCTGGAGGGAATTTCTCGAACGGCTCTGGGGTGATCAGCTGCTTTGATCCATGGCAGTGACGTAGGTCGGAATGCCGATGTTGTCATGAAGCGCACGGTTCAACCGGACTCTACGCGAGGGAGCCTTGAACCACTTCATCTTCCTCAGCGTCGATCGCATCCGCCGTGTCGTTGCCGAGTACATTCGCTACTACAACGGTGGGCGTCCATCGCAGACCCTCCATGGGATCCCAGACCCGTACCCGGAACTCCGATAACCTCGCCTCCCGTCGGTGACTTAGTCGCGAGCACTCCGCCACGAATCAGCCAAGATGCCCAACCGGGGCCCTGATGTGCCCAGGCGTTGGGATCGCTGCTCATACGCTAACGTACGACGGTCACCTTCCTGTACGTCACTTCCTGATCAAAGCGAAGCAGCCCATAGTACACGCCCGCTGGCACGGGACGGCCGTATGCATCCATTCCCATCCAGGTCACGCAGTGCTCGCCGGCTGGCAGCATGCGGTCGAGCAATGTCCGCAGTGTCCGGCCCTGCACATCAACAATGGACAGCGACGCACTCCCTCTCTCGCGCAAATCGAAACGCATCACCACCTCTGACGCCGCCGGCTCCGGACTTGCCAGCAACACAAGCCGGGATTCACCATCGGCTCCCCAGGTTTCCGCGGAGGCCGCATCCCAGTAGACCGCGTCGAAGTAGATGTTGTAGGAAATCTCATTCCTGAAATCGGGCCAGGCAACGCAGACGTCCGAGTCCAGATCCGGGTTGGTTGCGATGGTCGGTCCCAGGGCGGTGTTGCCCTCGTTGACCGTCAGCGCGCCGGTCCAGGTCGTTGGGTCCGTGTAAGGTGCCTTCGTATAGATGACGTCGAACTCCCTCCAGAACGCAGCATGGAAATGGCCTTGGTATAGGCCCACGGCCAGATCGGGAGCGACCTCCTGTCCATCGATATAGGGCAGATAGGTCCAGGTCCAGTTCTCGCCGCTGTCGGTGCTATACATGGCTTCGATGTCGGTGTCCGGGTATTCGTACTCGCGAACGTACGTCACGAGGACGGTGGATTCCCCATGGATCGCGGCCACGGCCGGTTGGGTCTCCCGGGCTTCGTCTGTCCTCGTGAGCACGCCGTAGTCCCAACTGGCGCCGAAGTTGCCACTCGAGACGATGTGAATATCCGGATGGCCATAGATGGTGCTGTCTTCCGTGAAGGGAACAAAGAGCCGCCCGCCGCCGAAGTTGTTGTCCATGTCCGGCGTGCCGTACGCGGCCTCCGGCACCGCAATCTTGTCCGGCGTGGAGAACGTCTCTCCATAGTCCGTCGACAGACAGAACTCGATCATCCAATCCGTGCCGTAGTAGTGGTCGTCCTGGGCGCCGAAGATCACGTAGGGGTACCAGAAGGCATATTCCGGTGTGTCGACACAGATCGTCGGCTGTGTGAAATCCGTCAGGCCGGATACGTCGAGCCAAGTCGTTCCGGAGACCCTGTCAGCATCGAGGTCAATCGTCCATACCCCGAGTGCAACAGCCGCGTGCGTGGTGGTATCGCTGACGAGGAAGGCGCAGAGAAGGCGATTCACGTTCCCCTCCCCGATGGCGAGCGAGGGGAGAGAGACATCGTAGCCGGGTGACCAGAGCGCCCATCTGTAAGCCCAAGTGATGCCTCCGTCATCCGAGTAGTACATATGGATCAGGGTATTGTCTGCAGCTGCACAGGCAAGGTAGGCCTCCCCCGTTCCGGACACGCCCAGCGACGGGGATACGACCGCGTCACCCAGATCGGTGACCCGGATATCGTCGGCCCAGCGAGCCGGCGGATCCTCGCGCGCGGCGTGATAGAGAACCTGCACACCTTCGGGTCCGAGCGGCGAGCCTGCAGCGTGACCCGTCTCCCATCCGAGAGACTCCAGGATCATGGCGGCGGCCACCTCATCGCCATCGCGCTTGGCCTGACGGAGCCGCTCGAGAAGCTGGTCTTCCTCTGCGGATCTCGGCGGCGCGAACGTCATCCGGACGTCAGGCGTCGCGATGCCCGGATTCGACTTGGCCTGCGCGAGCAATGGGATCGAGGCAAGAAGGGTCGCGACGAGCACGGCAGCGAAGAAACTTCGGGACCATGGCGTGGTGTTCATATGGCGGTCTCCCGTTTCGAGATCTGGCATTCACGTTGGCGGGGAAGGACGTTATCAGTATGACGGATGATGAATCATGATTCAAGGGCCGTAGCCTGCGAAAAGGCCGCAACTCCCCGCAATCACGCAACTCTCCCATCGTGATATGATCGTACTCATGATGCGTACGTTGATGGCTGCTCTACTCGCTCTCGTGCGGTTCAATCGGACTCTACGCGAGGAAGTCTTGAACCACTTCATCTTCCTCAGCGTCCATCGCAGGCCTTCCATGGGATCCCAGATCCGTACCCGGAACTCCGACAACCTCCGCCTCCCGTCGGGAAGCCGGTGGCTCTCCCCGTCCTCGGCGGTATTCAGCACGACTATCGACGGGTGGCTCAGTCGCGAACCGATTAGAGCACCCTGGACAGATAGCGATGGCGAGGTGAGACCTCTCCCGGAGGGGTGTACAGCTCCGGCGGCGGGGATCCCGTCGCTTTCGAGTAGTGGGGATCCAGAGCCAGCGCCTCTTCCCGGAGCCGGTTCATCTCATCCTGCTCACCCAGCCCGTACTTCACCTTCGCGAGCATCTCGATGCCGTAGGCCTTCATCGGCGCTGGAGGTTCAGATTCCAGGTACCTCTGGATCGCCACCTCGGCGGCCGATAGACTCGCGTTCGCCTTCTCCTTGTCATCGGATCTCAGCGCGCCCATGGCTGCGAAGAGGTGAAATCTCCCCAGATCCATGAAGAGCGTCGCGCATTCCGGATCCATGCGGCACGCCTCGTCGAAGCACTGGATGGCAGCGTCGAGGTCGTCCTCCTGCAGGTGAGATTTCCCCAGCTCTTCAAGAACGACGACACTCCGTGGGTGGTCCTCGCGCAACGACTCCCAATCCGATGTCTCGACCTCATCTACGATCGAGCGCGCCTTCATGCCGTAGATCTCATCCTTCTCCACCAAGACAGCCATGTACTCGGTCGCGCGTGCCGGATTCCCCCCCATCTCTTCAGGGATGGCCCCATAGAGTTCGACGAGATAGAGCCTCGCGTCGTGATACTCCGGATCCAGCTCCAGCGCGGCCTCGAATGCCTCGCAGACGGCTGCGACCTTCTCCTTCACATCCGGCTCGCTTCTCTGCATGGCCATGTAAGCTGTGAAGAATTTGATGTGCCCGGCGAGCGCGCGATAGGCCACATTGTCCGGATCCTTCTCGACCGCTTGATCGATCAAGCTGTCCGCGCTGGTTATCGTCTCGGGTAGCTTCCTCGGATTCCCCAGCGCCATGTGAACTGTGGTTCTAGCAAGCTCGTAGTAGCTGGCGGCGTGATCGGGATTCTCCGCAATCGACGTCTCGAGGAGCAGCTTGGCCTCATCAGGCTGCCCCTTCATCCGCAGCTCGTAGGCCTGCGCGACGACATTGTCCGATTCCAAGTTCGTTCCACATCCGAGAGGAGCCGCTGCCAGGAGACATGCGGCGATCATACAGATGTGACGTTTGTGTCCAGTCGTAGTTCCAGTCATGACGTTCACCTCCTTGGGTCAAGATTCCGATGGGTCTTCCTGTTTAAGTCACTCCATCGACGCGTGCGGTCTTGCTCAGCAAGGCGATGCCGCTCGCCAGCAGCGGACCTACGAAGAGAATGATCACCACGGGGGGTCCTTTCTCAAAGGGGTTCTCGCAGAAGATCTCGTACAAGCCAAAGAAGTAGACGAAGAACGCGGAGGCCGCGAGGAGCAGCACGCCCGCAATACGTGGCCACCGGCGGGCCACGTAGGCCAGGCCGAAGAATGGCACCGCCAGCGACGACTGCATGATGAGCGCCACCGGTCCCTTCTCGATGTTGCCGATGATGTTGAACAGGAGCCAGACGGAGCCGAAGATGATCAGGATCCGGGACGCGGTCTTTCGCGGCCCCCAGT
>JAUWTE010000028.1 GCA_030609765.1 Acidobacteriota bacterium | reverse complement strand
GGGAGCCAGAGCCTCCCTGAATCCGCTCGGAGAACACGTTGAGAACGAGGCTATGGCAGAGGCAGCCGCCAGCACCTACCTCGGCATCGTCGAGCGCATCGGCAGCGATGGTTTCGACTCCAACGTCTCGGTGAAGCTCACCATGCTGGGCCTCGACCTCGATCGCGACCTGGCGGTCGGGCACCTGAGGAGGCTTCTCGCCGCGGCGACGACGCATGACACCAGCGTGCGCATCGATATGGAAAGCTCTGCCTATGTCGACGGCACCCTCGAGATCTATGAGGAGCTGCACGACGAGTTCCCCACCCTCGGCCTCGTGATCCAGTCGTACTTGAGAAGGAGCGCCGAGGACGTCGAGCGACTCATCCCCCTGGGCGCCGCGATTCGCCTGGTGAAGGGAGCGTACAAAGAGCCCCCCGAAATCGCCTTCCCGAAGAAGGCCGACGTCGACCGGAGCTTTGCGGACTTGCTGGACCGCATGCTCGACCCTGACGCGCGTGAGTACGGCGGCGAGCTGGCCATCGCGACCCACGACCCCGTGCTCGTCGACCGCGCCAAGGAGCTGCTGCGGCAGCGTGGGATCGATTCAGGGGCTGAGTTCCAGTTTCTCTACGGAATTCGGCGCGACGTACAACGCCAGATACTCGCCGATGGATTCGCCCTACGGGTCTATGTGAGCTACGGACCGAGCTGGTACCCCTGGTTCATGCGCCGCCTGGCCGAACGACCGGCCAACTTGACCTTCTTCCTGCGCCATCTGCTGCGTTAGCCTGGATCTCTCGACGGGAGCCGACGCGGGCTCCTGGGCGGGACTCTCGCCCATCCGCATGGCCGGGGCCAGCAGAGCGGCGGCCAAATAGAGCACTGCCAGCCCGCCAATGGCCACCACCAGCCTCTTGAAGTTGATCGGTTCGCTGCTCTCCCAACGAAACACCAGGCTGTTGAACGCGGCGGCCACCACGGCCGTCACGAGCAACACCATGATGGGGCCGGCAACCTCGACGAGCGATTCGCCACGCACCATGACCCCCTGCAAGGCCTCGATCAGGTAGGTCGCCGGCAACATGCGGGCGATCCCCTGGATCCACGGAGGCAACAGAAAAAACGGGATCGCGGCCCCCGACAGGAACATCATCGGAAAAAAGATCAGGTTCGCCAGGGCCGGCGCCGTGCGCATATCCTTGGCGACACACCCGAGAATGAGCCCCAGCGACACGAACGCCAAAGCCCCGATGAGCAGGACCAAGATGATTGAAAGAACCGGGCCGTTGATGGTGATGTCGAAGAACAGCCATGCCAACAGCCACTGCAGCATGAGCGAGGCCGTCACCGTGGCCATCGAGCGCACACCATTGGCAAGGACGACGGTCACCGGGCTCACCGGCGTCAGCCGGTAGCGGCGCAAGACCTCGTTCTCCCTTTCGTTGACCATCAGATAGGAGACACCGAAGAAGGCGCCCGCCATCGTCGTGAGGGCAAAAAGTCCCGGCATCAGGTAGCTGACACCCCCCGGCGTCAGCGGCCCGAAGATGAATGCAAAGGCGAAGAGCCACACTTGCGGAAACCCGAGCGCCCAGAAAATCGCGGTCTTCGAGCGCCTGGCCTGCAGCAGATAGGCCCTCGAGAGCTCCCCTAGCCCGCGCAGGTTCGTCATGCGGGCACCCCCTCGTCTTCCTCGGGATCACCCATCAGCTCCAGATAGACATCTTCCAGCGTCGGGCGGCGCATGCGCAGATCGGTAAGGCTCACGCCCTGGGTGTGCAGAACCTCTCCGAGGGCAACGATCGTCGCGGCAGGATCTGCGGTCGTGAATTTATAGTGATTGCCTTGCCGTCCTTGGTCCTCCGCACCGCCGACCAGCAGCGGCGCCGGATCCATATCTCCCTCGACGTCGATCCAGATCGTCGACTTGCCGCCGGCACGACCCACCAACTCGAACGGGGAGCCATCGGCAACCACTTCACCCGAGCGGATCATGACAACCCGATCGCAGAGCTTCTCGGCTTCCTCGATGTAGTGAGTGGTGAGCAGGATCGTGCGCCCCTGGCCTTTCAGGTCGAGGAGGATCTCGTGCAGTTGACGGCGCGCCGCCGGATCGAGTCCCGAGGTCGGCTCATCGAAGATCAGTAGCTCGGGCTCGTGGATCAAGGCCATGCCGATGGCCAGGCGTTGCTTCTGCCCACCCGAGAGCGTTCGCGTGAGCTTGTTCGCCTTGGCCTTCAGGTTGACGATCTGCAGGACACGATCAACAGGCAGTGAGCGCTCGTAGAACGATGCGTACAGGCGCAATACCTCGAAAGGGGTCAGGTCGATGGGGATCGTCGTCGATTGGAGCTGCGCGCCAATGCGCTCCTTGAGGGCTCGCCCTTGCCGGGCCGGATCGAGACCGAGCACCGAGACCTCGCCGCTGGAGGGCATACGCAGGCCCTCGAGGATCTCGACGAGTGTCGTCTTGCCGGCCCCGTTGGGTCCCAGCAGGCCGATGATGCCTCCGGCCTCGATGCACAGATCGACCCCGTTCAGAGCCACTGTGCTGCCGTACACTCTCCGCAGGGATTTGGTCTCTATGATCATGAATTCACCGCGAGCCGAGCCAGGATCGGATCATGGAATCGCCGCTGCCCCTAGCCTAGCAGGCCGTGTCAGGCTGCAGGCGCAACCTCCACTGGCGTCTCCTCGGGCGCCAGCGGCCGAAGCGCCATGAAGATCCCCCCCAGCCCCAGGTAGATGGCGGCCAGCCAGAGCAGGAAGCCCAGGTAGGGGATCGCAACCAGCACGAAGAAGACCACGAGGCCGACGGCAAGAGCCGCATAGGCGCAGGGCTCTTCGCCACCGCGCAGTCGACGCAGAATCAGGGCACCCAGCGCTTGCGCCGCAACCAGGCGAGCCAAGTACAGGGCGACCAGAAACACCAGGAGGGTCAGGACCGCCAGCGGAATCCCAACGACCAGGACCATGAAGATGACCGCCCCGACGGGTAAGACGATGGAAATGACGAATCCGAAGCCCAAGCCCAGCGCCGGCCGGCTCGAGATGCGAGAGGCAGGGGTGCGGGCGGCAGACCCTCCCAAGGCAAGGAGCAACGCGCCGACGAGAAAGCTGCTGCCAAAATGCCAGAGCTTCCAGAGAACCGTCGAGAGGCTGAACCACCCCGCGTCCTCCTCCTCGTCATCAATCCCCGCCCCCTGAATGACCGCGGGGGGAATGTGCCGAAGCTCTCCCGTTATCTCCGCTTCTGGATCTACGGACGCCTCGCGAGGAGCCCCATACTCGAGGAGTCCCCCAACGCTTGCGCCGGGTCCAATTTCCAGGACACCGGTATGGACAGCACCACCACGCCGCAGGGTGCCGTCAATGGTCAGAATGCCGCCGCTGAAATCAATGGGCCCCTCCACGTCGCCGCTGATCGTCAGGATCTCCGACCTGCTCTCAACGCGACCCCCGACCCTGCCATCCGCCGTGATGATGAGCTCCTGGCAGAAGCAGTAGACATCCCCGCTGACCTGCCCCGCCACGGTGCCGGTCTGGGCGAAAATAAAAAGGTCGCCACCGATCGTGGCAGTGCTCTGGACCTTGACGTGCTGACCACCCATGAATGTGTTGTCCTCCACGGTACCTGCGACTTCCGGCATCCAGGCCCAGGCAAACAGGTCATTCGCCAGACCGCGAAAGACGGGCTTTTCGCCAGTGATGTGCACTGCCCCAGGACGTTCGAGCTCCCCCTCTTCGGCCATTTCCACCTCGGCCTCCTCCACTTGCTGGGGCTGCTCCGCAGGCTGGATTTGCTCTGCGACTTGCTGGGTCCCGGCCTCTTGCTCCTGGGTGCCCGGGTCTTGTTCCTGGCCACCCAGTGTGTGGGCGGGTGCACTCACGAATGCAATGAGCACGATTCCCAGAAGGCCGATGACCGAGGTCCGTAATGCGGTATGCGGGTACCGGCGAGCTATCGATTCTCTCTTGCCCATGGTGACCGTCCCTTGATTCTGTTCGCGGTGTGAGTTCTGAGGGTTCAACCCTGTAAGCTTAGCCGCCTGCCGGCGAGCCACTCAGGCTTTCCTGCTCAGTGGCCGAGCGACCTTCTGAGCGGTCGGCACAAGGCCACGAGTGGGGGGGTGAAACGCTACCAGCCGAGGAGTTTGCGAAGCTCTCGAGCGCGCCGACGCGAGACGTGGACCTCCATCTGAACAGGGTCCTTCAGGGTGGCACAGAAGGTGCCCGAGAACATCGGCGCAAGGTGATTCACCCAGCCGAGATTGACGATGGCCGACCTGGATACACGGAAGAACGGCGGGCAGGCCAGCCGCTCCTCGACATTCCCGAGGCCGTGCCTGAGACGGTAGCGGCCGCTCGGTGTGTAGGCCCAAGCAATGCCGTCCTCGAGCACCAGGCAAGCCACCTCGCTCAGGTCGAGTTGCAGGATCTTCCCGGCCCGGTGAGCGGCGATGAATCCAACGCCACCCGGCCCTCCCGCGACAGTCGGCTGCGCCAGGACCGCGCGTCCGTCGCCGGCCGGCGGCGCGGATGGCGCATCGGGCGCGGCGGTGCCCGGCCCCACTCGATGGCGCTGCCAGAGGACCTTACGAACCCGGCGCAGGGCACGGTCTATCTGCGAGCGCTCGACCGGCTTCACCAGATAGTCGATCCCCGCCAGCTCGAAGGCCTCCACTGCATGTTCCTCAAAAGCCGTTGTGAAAACGGCCAGGGGTCTGAGCTCCTCGGAGAGCTTGCTTCTCAGCTCACGAAGAACCGCCAGCCCATCGCCGCCCGGCATCCTGACGTCGAGGAAAACGAGGTTGGGCCGATGCTCCAGTGCCGCGGCAACCGCCTCGTCACCTGATGCTGCCTCAGCCACCACCTCGACATCCTCGTGGTCCTTCAGCAGGCGGCGTATCCGGCGGCGCGCCAGCGGCTCGTCATCAACAACCAGTGTGCGAATAGTCATCTCGGCACCTGTATCTCGACCCTCAAACCCGCCGGATCCCCCTGGGAGGCGGAAAACCGGGCGGCACCGCGGTAGGTGAGCATCAATCTCCGGCGAACGTTTTCCAGCCCGCCGCCCGCTCCCGCGGTCCCGGCGGCGTCTTCGGGCAACAGCTCTCCAGGTCCCATGGCCGAGAATCCGTCGAGCGAGCCCACCTGGCGCATCACGCTCTCCGGCAGTCCCGGGCCGTCGTCGCTGACTACAATGGACACTGTGTCGGCTTCCCCCCTGACCTCGATGTGAATCGTACCGCCTTCGGGACGAGGCGCCACTGCGTGTTGCACGGCGTTTTCCACCAGAGGCTGGAGGATGAGCCCGGGGATCTGTGAATCGAGGAAGGCGTCGTCGACGGAGCGTTCGACTCGCAGCCGATCACCGAGCCGAGCGCGTTCGACTCGGAGATACCTCTCCACCGCTTCCAACTCCTGGGAAATCGAGACGCGGCCCAAGGCCGACGATCGCAGGCTATACCGCAGCAGGTGCGCGAGGTCTCCGATCAGATCTTCGGCAAGATCCGGATCGTCGTGGGTCAGCTCCGCCAGGGCGTTGAAGGCATTGAAGAGGAAGTGAGGGTTGATCTGCGCCTGCAACGCTTTGAGCTGTGCCCGCAACGCGGTCTCTCGCATCGCCGACAGGCGCATGCGATGTTCCTCGACTTCGCGCCGCATGCGCGCGTGGGTATAGACGGCGGCCGCGATGGCGAGCCCCAGCAACGCGGCGGCGAACATCAGGCCGACTGCCTGGCGCCATATCGAAAGCAAGTAGGTGATGCCACCGTAGGTCGGCAATGCCAGCGTTCCCCACACCGCGAGCATCGTGCCGAGCAGCACGACGGCGACATTCAACGGCCGCCGCAGGAAATCGGGGAAGGATGCGTACGTCGGAGCCAGGGCGTGTCGCACGATAACGCCGGCGACGAAGCCACAGCCGATGGCCCACAGCGGTTGCCATTCGTTGTGCAGGTATCGGAGCAGCAGCAGTGCGGCCAAAGAGCCGCCGATGGCGAACGACAGGTCGCTGAGGAGACCCCGCAATCGTCCCGGCTTCAATCCGTTGTCTCCTCCTTAGTGTGACTCCACCGCAACACCAACAGAGTCAGGTCGTCGAATTGTTCCGCCCCGGCGGTGTGGGTTCCCACTGCGTCGAGGACCGCATCGAGGACGTTCTTGGCGCTGCCACCTGCGTGCTGCACGATGGTCTCCCTCAACCGATCTTCCCCGAACTCTTCCTCGGCCCGATTCATCGACTCGGTTACTCCGTCGGTGTAGGTCAGTATCAGGTCGTCAGCGGAAAGATCGATCCTTTGCTGTTCGTAGGTGGCATCCGCGAACAGACCGAGCGGCATGCCGCCGCCGCTGAGGCGTAGGAACTCGTCTCGGCGTCGCAGCAGTGGGGGGTTGTGACCGGCATTCACGTATTCGAGGCAGCCCTCCTGGCTCAGGCGCCCGACGAAGAACGTCGCGTAGCGCTCGGGCGAGGTTCGCTTCACCAGGAACTGGTTGACGCGCCGGCAGACTTCCGCCAGGTCGCTCTCGGAATCGCAGACGCCAAGAAACGATGACTGCAGCGTCGACATGAGCAGGGCAGCAGCAACACCCTTGCCGGACACGTCTCCAACCGCAAAGCCGAGACACCCGGGGCCGGCTTCAAAGATCTCATAGTAGTCGCCACCGACGCTGCGGGAGGGAATGTTCAACGCATGCGCTTCGACCCAGGGGAGCTCCGGAAAGTCCGATCGCAGCAAACTCTCCTGGATGCCCTTCGCCAGGCGCAGGTCTTCCTCGAGGCGTTCCCTCTGCGCGATTTCCTTCTCCAGACGGGTGTGGGTATAGATAACCGAGGCGAGAGCCAAACCGAGGAAGACCCCGACGGCCAGCAGTGCAACTGCCTCCCGCCAAACCGAGAGCGCATAGGGAAACCCGCCGAACCGGGGCCAGGCCAGAGTCGCCCAGGTAGCAACAATGGCACCCAAGAGCACCACGGATGCATCCAACGGGCGCTTCAGGAAATCGGGAAAGGACTCGTAGGTCGGGGCCACCATTCGCCGCACAAACAGGACAGCGAACAGACCGCAAACCAGCGCCCACAGAGGTTGCCACTCGCCGTGCAGATACCAGAGCAGAAAGAGGGCCGCGATCGTTCCGCCGAGCAGAAGGAGCGCTTCCCGGATCACACCGGTCCACGTCAGGCGGCGGGGCTCCCTGGTCTGAGTATCCGTTGCAGCACCTCCTCAGGTGCAGATCGGGGTGGAAGCGCGACGGGGCTCGCTACCCCGCTCTTCCACCACGGCCTGCTAAGCGCGCGTCAGATAGTTGCCTGTCGAGGTCTCGACCCGCACCTTGTCGCCAATGCTGACGAAGGGGGGAACCTGCACGACCAGACCCGTCTCGAGTGTCGCGGGCTTCGAGCTGGAACTGGCGGTTGCGCCCTTGATAGCGGGCTCGGTTTCGGTCACCTCGAGGTCGACCGTCGTCGGCAACTCCAAGCCCACCGGCGCGTCATCAAAGAAATCGACATCCAGGACGAGGTTGGCAACCAGGTACGGCAATGCATCCTCGATGACCTCGGCGAGCAAGTGAATCTGCTCATAGGTCTCGGAGTCCATGAATACGTAGTGGTCACCTTCTTTGTAGAGATACTCGACGCTCCGCGAGTCGAGCTGCACCCGCTCGACATCTTCTTGGGAACGGAAGCGACGGTCGACCATGGCCCCGCTACGCAGATTGCGCAGCCTTGTCTGCATCATCGCCTTTCCCTTGCCTGGGGTCACGTGCTGATAGTCATGGACCCGGAGGAGATCTCCGTCGATCTGTACGATCATCCCCTTACGTAATTGAACTGCCTGCATCGCTTTCCTCTTCCTGGTGCACTAACAGGGCCCCACTTCTTGCAGAGGCCTGCCATCAATTCTGCTAGTAACGGTCCGTAGTGTACCAGGCACCGCTCCTCGACCGGCTATGGCCCGGACCGCTCAACGGGTCGGGAAGCTAGCGGGAGCCGTCGGCCCCGGCAACGCAGCGATCGGCAAACTCCTGCATCGCATCGAGATACCGGGTGCCGCCCATCGCCAGAATGTTGTTGTGTCCCGCACCGGGCAGGGTGAGGAACTGTTTCGGCTCGGCGGCGGCCGAGTAGACCTCCTGACCGAGCTTGAAAGGCACCACCGTGTCGGCATCGCCATGGATGACGAGCAACGGCCGTGAGCGCTGTGCAACCCAGGTGGAAACGGGAAACTCCGCGGCAGTGAGGAAACCGAGCGGCAGGCCAAAAAACATCCGGCGCGCCATTACCTTGGCCGAGGTGAACGGTGAAACCAGGATGGTGCCGGCGTGCTCCACGCGCGCCGCCAATCGCGCCGCTGGAGCGCACCCGAGGGATACGCCCAGGAGAATCAACCGCTGTGGCGGAATGCCTCGCACCTCCGCCAGATAGGCGTACGCCGCCTCGGCGTCGAGATAGAGCCCTTCCTCGCTCGGCCGGCCTTCGCTGCGACCCTAGCCGCGGTAGTCGAACAGGAACACCGACAGGCCCTGTCTCGCCAGGGCCCCAGCGTGGGGCGCACGGTGCGTCAGGTTGCCGGCGTTGCCATGAGACCAGAGCAACACGGGCGCCCCTGAGGAGGGCGCCCTCCCCTGCGCCTCGATCCACCATCCGTGCAGACGAGTGCCATCAGCGGCCTCGAACCAAACCTCTTCCGCCTCGACCCCGAGCAGTGCCGGATCCCACACCCCAGCCGGATAGCGCAACGGGAAGTAGATGAAGCCGCGCTCGAGGAGGCGAACCAGCACAGCGAGGACCAGAAACGCAACGACGATGAACGCCATCGCCTGAACGAAGCGCATCATTCTCTGTCCGTTCTGCCCGAGTCCGTTCTGCCCGAGTCAGTTCTGCCCGAGTCAGCTCTCGTCCAGAATGGGCGGCATCTCGTCGGCCAGTAGCAGGATCATCTCATGCTGCATCACGCCGCAAACCTCAGGCGGGCCCTCGGCGGGAATGAGCACATCGATCTCCGTGCGAGCGCCGAAGCCACGCTCCGCAATATAGATCCCGGGCTCGATCGAAAAACAGGTGCGGCGCGCCAGCTGACGATCATCGTGAGTCTCGAAGTCGTCCAGGTTGGCGCCGCTGCCGTGGATTTCGTCAGTAATGCTGTGCCCGGTGCGATGTTGGATCCACTCGCCTAAACCAGCGGCTTCAAGCACCTCGCGGGCAGCTCGGTCCGCCTCGTATCCGCAAATCGACTCGCCGGCCTCGTAGCGATCCCGGATGAGCTGAAGAGCGGCGTCCCGGCTGCCACGTACGGCCTCGAACACCTTGACTCTCTCCTCAGGAACGGTGTCGTCGACCTGCGCTGTCCAGGAGATGTCAGCGAAGATCTTCCCCTCGCCCGGCTCCTTCGCCCACATGTCGAGCAGAAGCCAATCGCCTCGGCGGATCGGGCTGCTGCCTTCAGGACCTGGAGCATAGTGCGGATCTGCGGCGTGTTCATTGACTGCCACAATCGGCCCGTCTGGGGTCGTCAGGCCGACCAATTCGATGTGCTGCAGGATGTATTGCTGCAGCTCGTATTCGGTAATCTCCTCGCCAGCCAGGAGACAGCGACGAACCTCACGGAAAGCCGCCAGCATCGCCTCTGGAAGCATCTTCCCAGCCTGACGATGGGAGGCGATCTCGGCATCGTTGAGCGTTGCGGTGAACTGCTGAACCAGGTCGGCCGCGGAAACCACCTCGACCCCGGTCCTTTGGATCATCTCCACGGTTCCGGCGTCGACCATGGCAACCGGCGGGATGTTGTTCATCGGCGAGTACTGCATAGCCACCGAGCCCACCCCCTCCAGCAGCCTGGAAAGACCACCTTCCAGCTCACCCCAGGTGCGGTAGCTCTCCTTCGGGCCTGGAACCTCGTCGAGCGCCGCGGGCTCGATGGCGTGAACGAGCTTGCGCGGCTCGCCGTTGCTGGGAACGAAGTAGTACCAGCGCCGCGTCTGCAGCCCCTCCGGGGCGAGACCCAGAACCCTGTCGGCCAGCGGATCACGGCCGTGGAACTGCGCAAAGAGCCAGCCGTCAACGCCCTGCTGGCGCAATGCCTCCTGGACAGCTTGCAGATCGAAAGGATCGTTCATCGGAGTTCCCCATGTAAAGAGTCGAAGTTCCGGCAAGAAATGTAGGCTAGCCTGGATGTCTCAACGAGTCGAGACGCTCAGGCGGGGAGCGATTAGGGTTGACGGGCATCCGCCTGAAAACCTACGCTGATTTTCGCCACATTTTTCCAGCGCCCGGAGGTACCTCGGTTTGAATCGTCTTGTCTGTCCGAGTTGCCAACGTCCTTCATACTGCGCCAGTCTCCGCGGGCCGTTGCGCTGTGCCTACGACGATTGCGGGGCGTTGATCCTGCCCGGCGATGACCTCGACCCCTCTACCGACCGCCGCATCACACCGCGCATCAACACCGAAACCCTGATCACTGTCGAGTATCTTCTCGAGGACCGGCGGGTGATCGAGGCGGGGCTGCCCTACGTAGATGCCAGCATCATCGCGATCTCGATTATTCTCGATCACCTCCCCTCTCTCGGATCGCACGTCGTGGTCGAGTTCAGCAACACCGGTGAGGGTGGAGCTCCGTGGAGAGTGCGTGGAGTGGTGAAAGAGGTACAGCCGGCCGAGGGCGAAGGCTTCCGCGTCGGCATCGAGGTTGCTTCCGAGGACGGCGACGGCTGGCTCTGATTGCCGCCTGACGGCCCCAGCAGGCCGTAGTGGAGGTGGGGTGGATCTGGGAAGCCGGACTTCCAGGTGAGGACACGGCCCGGCTCGCGACTCGTCGTAACCATCCCCCACACATGGGCCAACTGGAGATGAGCCTGAACGGTCACCGCGTGGCATGGCTCACGTGCAGCCGCGATCCATTGGGAACTTCGGGCTGAACCAGTTTGACCTACACCCCTGCTGACGGCATATTGATTCTACCGGATCCCGGTTTCTGAGGCCCTGTCGCCCGAGTCCGAGATCGCGAGCATCGAGAGCTTCCCTCGCCCGCTCAGGAGGGTGCCTCGCGCCTTCCCGAGCGTAGCGGTATCTCTGCTGGCTCGGTGCAGGGATGAACCGAAGGGAGGTCGTCGATTGCAGGGGCTGCCTAGCGAGTCGACCTTGGCGAACCAAAGCCTTTGGCCTTTGGGAGTGTACGCCCTTCTAGTTCTCGCAATGCTCGCTGCGGTCGTCATCATTTCCGCCCTGATCGGACCGCGACATAGCGCCAGAAGGCGTGATCTTCCGTACGAGTCGGGCATGCCCCCAACCGGGACGGCAGCACTGCGCTTCCCCGTGCATTTCTATGTCGTCGCGCTCGCCTTTCTGATTTTCGACCTCGAGGTGGCCTTCTTGTTCGCCTGGGCCGTGGCAGCGCGCGATGTCGGCTGGCTCGGCTATATCGAGCTCGTCGTGTTCATCGTCATGTTGCTGGCCGGGCTCGTCTACTTGTGGGCCAAGGGCGCTCTCGATTGGGGCGCGTCACCCGCGAACGCGGCGACACCTGTGGCCGAGGAGATCGACGGATGACTGACGGCACGCCCGAGCTTACTCGCGAGACACTGCTGCAGCTTGCCGAGCGAGAACGCTCTGCCGACTTCTCGGAAGCGGCCCGGCGTGGCCAGGCCAGCTCCTTGGTGGCGGCAACGAACCGGCTCCTGATGCTGACCCGTCTTGACGACCTCGTTGCTTGGGGCCGCAAGAACTCGATCTGGCCATTCAACTTTGGCCTCTCTTGCTGCTACGTCGAGATGATGACCTCCTACACGTCCGAGTACGACATCGCGCGCTTCGGCGCGGAGGTCCTGCGCAGTACCCCACGAGAGGCCGACCTGATCGTCGTCGCGGGGACCGTGTTCAAGAAGGTAGCTCCGGTCATCAAGCGTCTGTACGACCAGATGATGGAGCCGCGTTGGGTCATCTCGATGGGATCGTGCGCCAACTCGGGCGGAATGTACGACATCTACAGCGTCGTCCAGGGCGTCGACTCATTCTTACCGGTTGACGTCTACGTCCCCGGATGCCCACCCCGGCCCGAGGCCTTTTTGCAGGGATTGCTGCTCCTTCGCGACCGTATCGGCGTCGAGAAACGACCCCTCTCATGGATGCTGGGCGATGAGGGTGTGCAGCGCATCGAGATGCCCGTTCAGAAGGACCTGAAGCGGGACGAGCGGCGTGCCATGACGACCCTGCGGCCGCCCAGCGAGGTGCGTTGACCGTGCCCCCGTCCGAGCCCATCTTGACCGAGCTGCAGGCACGATGGGGCGCCGACACCATCCGGCCACAGGTTACGGCCGACGGCGTTCCCACAGCGTGGGTGCCACAGGACTCGATTCTCGAGGTGCTCGCGACGCTGCGGGATGGGGTGGAGGCACCCTATCGCACTCTCTACGACCTCACGGCGGTCGACGAGCGCGCGCGTGCCGAGGCAGCCGGCGCTGGTGAGGATGGCGCGGCGGCACCCTCCCCGCCTGTCGAAGATGGTCAGCCCGACCCGGGCTCGACCAACCATTCCGCCGACTTCTCCTTGGTCTACCAGCTCCTCTCGTACGGCCGCGGTGAGGATCTGCGCCTGAAAGTGGCGCTGCGGGGCGAATATCCCTCGACGCCGAGTGTCACCGGCTTGTGGCCCGCCGCTGACTGGTACGAGCGCGAGGTCTTCGACATGTTCGGCATCGATTTCGAGGGTCACCCCTGTCTGCGGCGAATCCTCATGCCGCCCGACTGGGAGGGCCACCCCCTGCGCAAGGAGCACCCGGCGAGGGCCACCGAGATGCCACCCTACCGGCTGCCCGAGGACGAGTTCACCGCCCACGAGGAGGCGATGCGCTTTCGCCCGCGGGAATGGGGGCTCGCCGATGGCGACTGGGCCACGACTGGGTCGGGAGACGCGGCCGAGAGGGAGATCAAGGCTGCCATCGGAGCCGAGGACGGAGCCATCGACGGTACCGACTACCTGTTTCTGAACCTCGGCCCCAATCATCCGGGCACGCACGGGCTGTTACGCCTGATCTTGAAGCTCGACGGCGAGAAGATCGTCGATGTAATCCCCGACATCGGCTTCCATCATCGCGGCGCCGAGAAGATGGCCGAGCGGCAGACCTTTCACACTTTCATTCCCTACACCGACCGCATCGACTACCTGGCCGGGGTGCAAAACAATCTCGCCTATCTTCTCGCGGTGGAGAAGTTGACGGGCACAGAGGTGCCGGAGCGCGCCCAGGTGATCCGGGTGATGATGTGCGAGCTTTTCCGCCTCGCCTCGCACCTGGTCTGGTTTGGAACATACGGCCACGACGTCGGTGCAATGACCCCGGTTTTCTACACCTTCAACCAGCGCGAGCGCATCTTCGACATCGTCGAGGCGGTCACGGGGGGACGCATGCACCCGGCCTGGTTCCGCATCGGCGGCGTGGCCATGGATCTGCCGAACGGCTGGAAGGAGATGGTCGACGATTTCACCAAGCAGTTCCCGCCGAACGTGAAGGAGTACGAGGACCTGCTCGTCGGAAATGCCATCTTCCGCTCCCGTACCGAAGGCATCGGCCGCATGAGTCTCGACGAAGCCATTACCTGGGGCATCACGGGCCCCAACCTGCGCGCCTGCGGCATGGAATGGGATTTTCGCAAGGAGCGACCCTACTCGGGCTACGAGAACTACGAATTCGACGTGCCCACGGCGGAGGGAGGCGACTGCTACTCGCGCTGCCTGGTGCGTATGGAGGAGATGCGGCAGAGCCTCAGGATCATCGAGCAGTGTGCCGAGAACATGCCCGAGGGACCCTACATCTCTGATGATCATGCGGCTGTGCCCCCCAACAAGCCGGAAACCATGGCCAACATCGAGACGCTGATCCACCATTTTCTCGGCGTTTCATGGGGCCTCGCTGTTCCCGCCGGCGAGGCACATGCCCGCATCGAGGCGCCAAAGGGCAACAACAGCTACTACGTGGTGGCTGACGGCAGCACGATGCCGTACCGGGTGCGCATTCGCACGCCGTCTTTCGCACACCTGCAGGCCATACCCCTGATGTCTCGTCACCATTTGCTCGCCGACCTGCTGGCGGTTCTCGGCAGCCTCGACTATGTGCTGGCG
>JAUWTE010000144.1 GCA_030609765.1 Acidobacteriota bacterium | reverse complement strand
GATCGGCGTCATCCTCGCCGGCATCAGCATCGGTAACATCCTCGGCGGCAAGATCGCCGAACGCCACATACCAAGAAGAATCCTTCCATTGCTCTTCTTGGCGTCGTCCATCCTCAGCTTCAGTGTCTTGTGGCTGAACCACATCGTCTCGCAGTGGGCACGGCCTGACACCCTCTCGTGGCCCTCATGGGTCGTGTTGAACGTCGCTCTGGTCTTCCTGCTGCCGGCCGTGATGCTCGGTACGATCAGCCCGGTGGCGGCGAAGATGGCGCTCGATCAGTGCCGCAAGACGGGTTCGACCGTCGGCAACATCTACGCCTGGGCGGCGATCGGCTCGATCTTCGGCACCTTCCTGACCGGCTTTGTTCTCATCGACATGTTCGGCACGCGTGCGATTGTCGTATTCGTGGCCCTGGGACTTGCTCTGCTCGGCCTATTGCTGGCCGCGCTACAGCCGCGCGCGGGGGCGCCCTTCATCGTCTTCTGGATCGTCATTGTCGGTGGCTGCGGTGTGCTCGCCTTCGCCCCTGGGCCTGCTATCGAGCAGTGGGGCGTGTTTCTCCTGCTACGCCCCGACCTTAGCGACCTCGATTACTACGACGAGAGCAACTACTTCGCCATTCAGGTCTACGATGCCTACGACATAGACGAGACCAAGGTTCTGGCGCTCGACAATCTCGTGCACTCATATATTCCTACCGACGACATCACGAATCTGATCTACGACTACGAGTCGGTCTATGCCGCGATCACGGAGAGGGTGGCGCGAACGAACGGAAGTCTGCGGGCCTTTTTCATCGGCGGCGGTGGCTTCGTATTCCCACGCTATATGGAAGCCGTGTACACGATGGCGCGCATCGATGTGGCGGAAATCGACCCTGCGGTGAAGGTCGCGGCTCAAGCCGTCCTCGACCTCCCCCCCGACGGACTTTCCGGCGTGCGCACACATATCATGGACGCCCGCAACTTCGTCGATGACCAACTGCGCGCCGACCGCGACTCCATCGACCCTGTCCAGTACGACTTCATCTACGGAGACGCCTTCAACGATCTGAGCGTGCCGTACCACCTGACGACTCGGGAGTTCAACGAGAAACTCGAGGCTCTACTCGCTCCCGACGGCGTCTACATGATCAACATCATCGACATCTACCGCGAGGGACTGGGACGCTTCCTGGGATCATTCGTCTCCACCGCCCTCGAGACCTTCCCTTATGTCTACGTGTTCTCGAGCAACTCAGACGGCCCGACACTCGACCGCGACACCTTCGTCGTCGCCTGTGGCCGGCAGCCCTTGGATTTATTCCAGCTCGGAAAGCGCCGCGCGGACCTCGATTACGAGGGCCGTCTCTTTGCTTGGAGCCAGGCCGGTGTGCGTGGCGGCGAAATGGAAACCGTCCTCGCCCGCGCCCGAGGTGTGATCCTCACCGACGACTTCGCCCCGGTCGACGTTCTCCTCGCCCCAATCTACCTAGAGCACCAGTGATCGATCGTTCCTGCGAGAGCACGAAGCCCGCCGGCGTGACGCATCAACACCGGCGGACCCCTGATTCTTCCGTTTTCCTGCGAGCTTCCTGCCGTGCTACTGGTCCCCTCCGAACCGCCTTGCGGGCTGGGGATCGGGTAGCGGCTTACGCGGCAGCATTTCGTCGCGATTGGCCGTGTGATAGATGAAGGAAGCCACGATCACGGCGTTCTTCATCATGTCGGCCGGTTGGATGCGCTCGTAGACATCCATATTCGAGTGGTGCGTGCGAGTGCTGTACTCGACCGGATCCTGGATGAACTGGAATCCCGGCAAGCCGACGCCGTCAAAGGCCAGATGATCGGTTCCGCCCGTATCGCGGATGGACAGGGTCGTCATCCCCATGTTCTCGAATGGCCCCATCCAGGCCTCGAAGATCGGCGCCATCGCCTCGTTACCCTGCAGGTAGATGCCGCGAATGGCCCCCGTGCCATTGTCGACGTTGTAGTAGGCCGACATCTTGCCGTGCTCGGGCTTCACTTCCATCGTAGTGCGGTCAGCGTAGTGCTCGGTTACGTAGGCGCGCGATCCCAGCAGGCCCTGCTCCTCGCCACTCCACAACGCGACTCGTACTGTGCGACGTAGGGGCAGCCCGGTGGCCTTGAGGATACGCACTGCTTCCATCATCACTGCGCAACCGGCGGCGTTGTCGGTGGCGCCGGTGCCGGTATGCCAGGAATCGAGGTGGCCTCCCACGATGACGACCTCATCGGCCAGGTCGGTACCCGGGATCTCCGCCACGACGTTGAAGGAATCCAGCGTGTCCTTGTAGAAGGTGTTCTTGATGTCCATCTCCATGGTGACGGGCACGTCCTTCTCGAGCGTCCTCCAAACGCGACCGTACTGCTCGACGGACAGCGAGACCTGCCGTGGCACCGGGCTGCCGTCGACGTCGCGCGATCCGCCACTGCCGACGAAGACCGTACCGCCATCACCGCGACCCGGATCGAGAACGCCAGCCACGCCTTCGGTGACGAAGAACTCATTCCGACGCCCCATGAACGGGTACCGGCGCATGAACTCCGGCGACCCGTACCGCGAGGGGCCGATCCGTGGCATCTGCTGCTGGGCCCGCTCCAGCAGTTCCTCGTCTGTGAGACGATGTGCCGGCGGCTCCCACAGAGCCGGCACCGCGCGCATCGGGGTCCCCAGAACATACTTGCCGTTGAGCTTGCCACCCCACTCCTCGAAATCGTCCTCGTTTTCGACAACCGCGATGATGGCCTCACCGCGGAGTGGCCCATCGGTGCCGGGCGTCCACGCCTTCGGATAGCCGATCAGCGGGTAGGCGCGGGGCTCCAGAACGTGGGCGCTGAACCAATCGTTCGTCCAGCCCATCCCGAACGGTCCCCATGCCTCCAGGTCGGCGTTGACGAGACCCCACTTGGTCATCTCCTCGGCCGACCATTCTGCGGCCTGGAGCAATCCGGGGGACCCTGTCAATCGCTCGCCATGAACGTCGGTCAGCCAGCTCATGATCTCCATGACCTGGGAGTTCTGCAGGCCCTCCTGCTTGATCTTGTAGACCGCCTGCAGATCTACGGGCTCGGACTGTTGCCAGGCCAGAGCTGTCGTCGAGGCGACAGCAAAGAGCATGACCGCCGTCAACGCGATGCAGAGCGACAGCAGACGGCCATTGCGGGCCAGCGGAGTGGAGGGTGTCATGTCCATACCTCCTGTATATGGGGATCGAGGAGAGCGGCCGAATCCATCGCGAGGGTCGGCCAGAACAGCGTGATTATCCGCAAATCAGCGGCGCTAGTCCACAGAGAGGTCGAACATTGGGGACGAGACCGTGGATCACGCTACGGGTCGAGCTCAGGACCTGTCATCCCGGGTCCGCAGGTCGGCGATGAGATCGTCCAGCTCCCGCCTGCGCCCGACGAGCTGCGCCAGCATCGCTTCCTGCTGCCGGGCGAACTCGTCGAATACCAGCTCCATCCGCCGCAGTGGCCCCGAAGCAGCCCGCTGCAAGAGCTCGGCATCCTTGGCATTGACCACTCGGTGCGCGCCACGGTGTACCTCGGCAGCAGCGGCAAGTGCCTCGGCCGCGCATTCGAAGGCAGAACGCGCTGCCCCAGTCGTACTCAGGCCACCCCCCCGGATTGTGCGCCTGCCGCGGAGCTCCCGTCCCCGGCTTCACCACCCGTGGCAGCCAACAGATCACCGAATACCCCCTCGAGGGTGTCGAGGCGTTCTGTGCTTCTCTCGGTACGGCGGTCGACCACCTCCAGGTAGTCGCGCATGAGTCGACCCATCAGGCCATTGACGAGGCGTCGCACCGGGCCGCCCCCTGTTGGCCAGGCGGGCCACTCCGGCGTCGTTGAAGCAACGGATGCCGTTTTGCCGCCGAGCCTCTGCTGAGCACGCAGAGCGATTTCGGCGCGGGCCTCCTCACGGGCACGAGTTGCCCGCCCTACCTCCTCGGTGGCCGCCGCCAGGCGCTGTACGCACTCATCGAGGGTCGAGAGGCTCCGATGATACTCATCCTCGATGCTCTCGCGCTCGCTTTCCAGCTGGTCAAGCGTGTCTTCGAAGGTAGCTTCTTTGTTGCTCACGCAATGCCTCCCCGCCAACACTCTACCCTCACGCTCATTCGGCAGCCTCGACGATGATCTCTCCCGCCTCCTTGACCTTGCGCAACCCCTCGGCACCCTGCACACGCCCGACGAGATTGACTCGGGAGTAGGCCCTGGGCTTCTCACCCTGGCTCATGGGCGTCGGACCGAAGAAGACGCACAGGGCCTTACCTTCGGGCCAATAACCGAGATCTCCGATCTCGAACTCCTCCCGCGCATCTCTCTCCAGGCCGTGCTCGACCGGAATGTCGAAATAGATCTCGTCGCCCCAGGCGCGGAACTCCGCTTGCAGCGGAAGCGCTTCGGCGATGGCCCGTGCGCAGGAGCTCTCATTCAAGAGCCCTTCCAGTTCCACATCGCCGACCGAGATTCGAATTGCTTGCGTCATGTCCAAGTCCCCGGCTTGCCCACCGGTTCACGAGACAGTCGCTCGTGATCTCAGTACTTGAGCACGGTGTAGACGGGCGCATCACCCAACTGATCTCGGCCTCCCAGGCCCGTCAGCTCGATGAGGAAGATGATGCCGTGCACAACGCCACCCAACTTTTCAACCAGCTGTAGCGCGCCTTTGGCGGTCCCTCCGGTTGCCAGGAGGTCGTCGACCACCAGGACCCTGGACCCAGGCTCGATGGCGTCGGCATGGACCTCCAAGGTATCCGTACCGTACTCGAGATCGTAGGTAACCTCATGTGTTTCCGCGGGCAGCTTCCCGGGCTTGCGTGCAATGACGAGGCCGCAGCCGAGCAGGTACGACAGCGTGCCGCCGAATATGAAGCCGCGTGATTCAATGGCGAGGATCTGGTCCGGGGGATCATCGCGGAAGGGCTCCGCCAGCTTTTCCACCGCCAGACGGTGCGCCTCGGGGTCGAGCAGGAGCGGTGTGATATCGCGGAAGATGATTCCTTCCTTGGGAAAGTCCGGCACGTCGCGAATCGCTGCGCGCAGCGTTTCTTCAGCGGGGCCCGAGGTCATCGTGTTCTCCTGGTGCGTTATTCCGAGAGAGCGAGCAAGTGGAGGCGGCTTGAAAATGGCCGCAGCCGACCACCATCGACATCGCTGCGGCCTGCCAAAGAAAAAAATGGTCGGGGCGACTGGATTTGAACCAGCGACCCCCTACTCCCGAAGCAGGTGCGCTACCGGGCTGCGCTACGCCCCGACCAAGGCCTTTCAAATCAGCGAATGCCGTAGTTTAGCACGAGGAAACCGCCCACGAAGAGCACGGCCACCACGAGTGTGAGCCAGTTGAAATAGCGGTCGATGAACTCCTTGATAGGCTCCCCGAACAGGCGCAAGAGGATGGCAACCAGGAAGAACCGGCCAGCCCGCCCAATCGTGGAAGCGAGCACGAAGGCCGCGAAGTTCAGACCAAAAAACCCCGCACTGATCGTGAAAACTTTGTAGGGGATGGGGGTGAAGCCAGCAATTCCCACAGCCCACACATCGTAGGTTTGATACAGCTCCCTCAACCTCTCGAACCCCTCCATCAACCCGTAGAGCTCGAGCATCGGCCGTCCCAAGGAATCAAAGGCAACGGCACCGAGGAAGTAGCCGAACATCCCACCCAGCACCGAGAAGATCGTGCTCAACGTCGCGAACCATAGTGCGCGGGTGGGCGCTGCCAGGCAGAGCGGTATGAGCAATACATCGGGCGGGATGGGGAAGAACGTCGATTCCGCGAAGGCGAAGGCGGCCAACGCCCAGGGGCCACTCGGCCGATCGGCCCAGCTCAGGACCCAGTCGTACAGCGTCCTTACCGGGTTGCGCCAGCGCCGGGTGGGCTCAAGCGACGACTCGGGCCTGGGCGATGGATCGCGCTCGGACGATGGATCGGGCTTGCGCGACACATCGCTCATAAGGATCTCCCCACCTTCAGGGCCTCTTCCAGGTCGCCCTCCCATTCCTGCCGCAACGGCTCGAGCGCCTCGTAGTGCGTGAGATCGAGGTGCAACGGGCAAACCGAGACGTACCCCCCTCGAACCGCCATATAGTCCGTGTCTGCACCCTGATCGACGTGCGGTGCCTCGCCACTACCGATCCAGTAGTACTTGCCACCCCGCGGGTCGATACCCTCGTGCACGAGCTCTTCGTAGATGTGCTTTCCCTGACGCGTGGTGCGGACACCCGCGATCTCACCACTCGGCACGTTGACATTCAACAGGGTGTCCTTGGGCAAGCCGTTGTCGAGAATCTTCTCCGCAATCTTGATGGCCACGCGGCTGGCGTTGCCGAAGTCGTAGGGCTGGCTTCCGACGAGCGATATCGCGAAGGAGGGAATCCCCAGTATGGTGCCCTCGAAGGCGGCCGCAATCGTGCCGGAGTAGGTCACGTCGTCGCCGACATTGGCGCCTCGATTGATGCCCGAGACCAGCAGGTCCGGTTTCCTGTCGAGCAGCTCGACCACGCCCAGGTAGACACAATCGGCCGGGGTGCCGTTGACCATGTAGTAGCCATCACGCCAGGCGTTGAGACGCAAGGGTCGATGCAGCGTCAACGCGTGGGAGGCGGCACTCTTTTCGCGATCAGGGGCGACAACCGTCACCTCGCCGACTCCCTCGAGCGCGTTCGCCAGGCTCACCAAGCCCTGGGAGTGAATGCCGTCGTCGTTGGTGACCAGGATGGAAGTCATCGACTCGCTGGCTGACGTATTGACGCAGCCCAGCCGCCGCACGATGCGAGGGATGGCTGACGTCGCGAACCCGTCTGCTGAAAAAGGAAACTCCCGGGCGGGGAGGCGAAACCTACCGCACCCGCCCGGGAATCTGGTCGGGACGACTGGATTCGAACCAGCGACCCCTAGCCCCCCATGCTAGTGCGCTACCGGGCTGCGCCACGTCCCGACCTTGAAAATCCGCGGGGGTTGCCAAGCACTACTGCTTATCATCGGCATCCATCAGAGTCAGGATAGCGCGAAGCTCGTGCCGAACATAGTCAAGCACGTCCGCCACTTGCTCCATCGCCTGGGTGCTTTCGCCTGCGCGCTCAGATTGCAGGCGCCGCCGCGCCCCGGCAATGGTGAAGCCTTGCTCGTGAACAAGCTCCTTGATCCTCAGGACCAGCTCGATATCCTCAGGCGTGTACAGTCTCTGTCCACCCCTCGTCTTGCCGGGTTTCAGGAAGGAGAACTCCGATTCCCAATAGCGCAGGACGTGGGCCGGCAGGCCGGTAATCTCCGACACCGCACCAACCTTGTGAAGGCGCTTGGGAAGAGCCCGGGAGGCACCCGGCTCAGTCATCCACGAACTCTAGCAACGACGGCGAAGGGCGGAAGCTGACTGCCCGATGCCCCTGGATGATCACTGCCTCCCCCGAGGCAGGGTTGATCCCCTGGCGCGGCGCGCGCTCGAGTACCCGAAAGGTACCGAAATTCGTCACCATCACCTTCTCCGCACGGGCCAGGCGGTCCTTGATTGCCTGGAAGATCGTGTCGACCAGG